>CAZUZZ010000008.1:0-18007 GCA_964625055.1 uncultured Bacteroides sp.
ATGAGTCGCGGCGAGCGCATTGCGGCGGAACTTGCCTTGACGGAGTTTGTGAAGGAGGCCATGCATCTGGTCTATCTGCTGAACCGGAAATATGCTCCTTTTTACAAATGGATGCACAGAGGCCTGCGGGAGCTTGCGGTGGGCAGTGAGATCGGAGATATGTTATCCCTCCTCTATCAGACGCAGGAAGAGGGTGACCGTGTGCTCATCATCGAGGCGGTCTGCAATGTTTTGGTGCAGATTCTACAGGAGAGAGGACTGTCTGACAGTCTGGATAATTTTTTGCAGAGTCATGTGGAGCCGGTGCTGAGAAAATAAACGGATAGGCGGCAAGATCGCGCTTGCATGGTCTTGCCGGATGTGTTATGCTGAGTTTACTTGGAATATCTAAAATCATTCTATTGCCTATTGGGCATCGAGAAGAGCATTTCGCTCTGGGATTCCGAGAGAGTAACAAAAAAGAGAATAATGAGGGGACGATCCCGGGTTCCCGGTAAGGGGATGATTGATGAAAGGAAAAAACTAATATTTTAGTTGCTAAATTACGCGTACAAATATAGTGACAAAATGTCAATTCATATGTTACAATAAAACTGGCAGGTCGGGAACTGCGGCAACCATAAAGGAGAAAGCTATGACAGATAGTGGAAAACTTGATCTTATTATAACTGAAATACACGGCATGAAAGAAGATATGCATGAAATGAAAGGCGAGATTCATGTTCTGAAGGAAGATATGCAGGGTCTAAAGGAGGATGTGGAGGATATGAAGTGTGAAATCCATGTCCTGAAGGAAGACGTACAGGGGCTGAAGGAAGATGTGGAGGGCCTGAAAGGCGAGATTCATGTTCTGAAGGAAGATATGCAGGGTCTAAAGGAGGATGTGGAGGATATGAAGTGTGAAATCCATGTCCTGAAGGAAGACGTACAGGGGCTGAAGGAAGATGTGGAGGGCCTGAAAGGCGAGATCCATGTTCTGAAAGAAGATATGGAGGATGTGAAAGGCGAGATCCATGTTCTGAAAGAAGATATGGAGGATATGAAGGGCGAGATCCATGTCTTGAAAGAAGATATGGAGAATGTGAAAGGCGAAATTCATGTCCTGAAGGAAGACATGGAGAATATGAAAGGCGACATATATGTACTGAAGGAGAATATGCAGAGTATGCAGGGGGACATATATGTCCTGCAGGAGAATATGCTGGGTATGCAGGGCAGCATATATGTTCTGCAAGAGAATATGCGGGACGTGCAAGAGAACATACGGGGTATGCAGGAGAACATACAGGGTATGCAGGAGAACATACAGGATCTTAATTATGCTGTGACAAAGACGAATCTTATCATTGAAAACGAACTTCGCGTCAATTTGCAGCGTGTGGCGGAGGGACATTTAGACTTGTCAAGAAAGCTGGATGAGGCAAAAAAACCGAATGAGGAGGTCGAAATACTTTCGCTTAAGGTTCGAATGCTGGAAAGTAATGTAAGTGACTTGCAGGAAAAATTTGCATAAAATACCATATGAGAAAGGCTGACCGGTCCGTTTGGAACGAGACGCCTTTCTTTTTATATGCTCTTTTTTCGTGTCCGCAACCTTGTAAAACCCTATGATTTATGCTATTATATTCACAAACTATGCTATATGTAATATCTGTCTCTGTGCTAGTGGAACGAAAAAGCTTGCAAAATCTCAAAAAAAGAGTAAAATAAATGTATATGTTAACTGGTTGAGAGTGTGCTGTGGCATATTTCCAATCATACATATAGTATCTGATAAAGGAGCGGTCCCCATATGTCGGGGTATGAGTTGGCTGGAAGGAGATTCAGGACAGAAGCCGAATATAAGGCGGCGAAGCGGGACCTGAAGCTCATACAGGAGATCAAGTCGGGCATTCATATGGAACAGCCGGGAGAGGTTATAGCTCTCTATGAGGCGATTTCAGCAGGGCAGTACCGTTTTGAGAGCGCCATCGGCAGTGATTTTGACGATGAGATCTATGAACTGGCGGAGAAATATAAAAGCCAGGGCTATACCAAAGACAGCAGGCTTCCTGAGGGCAGGCGGGCACGAAAAAAGGCGCAGAAGAAAAATGCGCAGCAGGCTAAGGCCAAGTCTAAGGCCACCGGCAGAACAAAACAGAAAACATCAGATAAAAAGGTGTCGCTTGAGGATTACGACGCCGATATGCAGAAGGTCATCCTCGAAGAAGTGAAAAAGAGAGAAAGGCACCGCAGGCTGTTAATCATTCTTTGCAGTTTCATCGCAGTGGGATGTTTCGGCTATTTTGGTGTGTATTCCTATTTTGCGGAAAGAACCCAGATGGATTATGAGAATCTGTCCACACTGAAGGGGAACGTCTCGTTGGCAGGTACGGTCAGCCAGACGCCGGTAACGATCCATTATACGGAGGATGAAGAGATCGAGTTGACGGTACTTCCGGAGTATCAGACACTTTATAATAAAAACAAAAAGCTAATCGGATGGCTTAAGATTGACGATACCATTATAGATTATCCGGTGATGCAGACCGCCAATAACGAATACTATCTGGATCACAATTTTAATCAGGAATATGACAAAAACGGCAGCCTGTTTATGGATGCCGCCTGTGATGTGGTACACAGGAATACGAATCTGATCATATACGGACATCATATGAAGTCAGGAAAGATGTTCGGCAATCTGAACAGTTACAGCAGTAAGGAATATTGTGAGAAGCATTCCACCATCCGCTTCGACACGATCTATGAGAAGGGACTATATCAGGTTATGTATGTGTTCCGCTCCAGGATCTACAATGAGGACGAAGTGGTGTTCAAATACTATCAGTTCTTTGACGCGGCGTCGGAGAAGGAATTTGAGTCCAATATGCAGGAGATGGCAGCCCTGTCCTTATATGACACCGGGGTGAGGGCATCGTTCGGAGACGAACTGCTGACACTGTCCACCTGCGACAGCTCAGAGCCGGACGGACGGTTCGTGGTGGTGGCGAAACGGATCCGCGCAGAATAAGATTTCAGAAAACATTTGGTTTTGGCAGCATATACAATGTGTAAGGGAATGAGGAGAGAGTACCATGGCAAAAAAGACAGCAGAGAAAAAGCCGGTAACAAAAAAGCCCAGGAGAAGATTAAAAAGAACCGCGAGACGGAGTCTGGCGGCGGTTTTGATGATCACGGCTGTGGTGGTGGCAGCGATCCCTGTGCCGGAGAATGTGGCTGCGCCGGGGGATGATGTTGGTGATACAGAAATAACAGAGGTGGTTTATGCGTATGATGCCACCCAGTATTCTGAGAATAATTTTGGCGTTAAGTTGAGTCCGGAGAAACCGGAGGATGTGCATCAGACCCACTATATCTTTCAGGATGGCGGCAGCTATCGTATGGAGTGGCAGTATGAGTTCTTCATGAAGATGGTCAATGATCAAAGTAAAGGTATTATCTGCGGATATAACGATGCCTATCCGGTAGAGCTTCTGAAGGTGGACACAGATCCGATTTTTGACTTTTATACCGTGTGGGATCAAAAACGGTCCAATGGCTCTTATAATGAAAATACTCTTACAAGGACAGATAAACAGCCCAGTTTGTCATTTGAAGAATTCAAGGCAAAGGCGGAGACACCTGGTGACAGGTATTGTGAGGAGTTTTCCTGCGGCGCCGATCCGGATGTGGAGTTATATCCGGAGGATGCCAGGTTTGCCAAATTTTTCCCTGAGGAGTTTGCGGCACAGGTAAATAGGGCAAACAAATATAAGACGGAAAAAGAGGCGTGGGACAAAAAGGTTGATGACTGGAAGAAGGCTAACACTGGCTGGACGCAGGAGCTGTTCGATGCGTGGAAGGTAGATAATCCGGAACCGCCAAAGGTGGCTCCGATAACAGGCTGGACACCGGCGAAGTTTCCTACCGAACCTGAAGATGCGTATGAATGGCGGTTGTATTATTGTGACAAGATGGGTATGAAAGATTACATTCTTGTCAGAGTGGCGGATTCAGAGAGAACGACCAAACTGGGCAGCGAAGTTACGATCTATTCTTATGTGCCCCAGAGGATCGATCTCAAAGATAAAACGGAAGATGATGATGAAAACGGCTTCCGCATTGCAAACAAGACGAGCTTTATCGGTATCGGTGATAAGGCGTTTGCGAGTAAGGCAGAGGGTGAACCGGCCGTAGAGAATGTCAAAAGCATTGAACTTCCTGACGCCATCAAGTATATCGGTGACTCTGCTTTTGAGGGTTCTTTCATCGATTCCATTCGGATGGTGAATGTGGCGAACGTGGGCAACTATGCCTTTAAGAATTGTCCGATGCTTTCCTCAGTGGAGTTTGTGCAGGGCGTCAACAATATCGGTAAAGAGGCCTTTTATGGGATACAGAATTTAAAGAGCATTGCTTTCCCGGGTACGGTTACCTATATCGGCCCGGCGGCTTTCGCGGAGTGCAGTTCGTTAACCGATGTAGATTTTTCCAAGCTCTCTCTTTCTTTAGCGATTGATGACTATGCATTTTACAATGATATAGCTCTCAATAAAGTGGATTTTGTGAAAGCAGGTACGAAGGATACCACCGTATCGGTAACCGGCCTTGGAAAGGGTGCCTTTGCAGTGCAGAGCAGCGTCAGGGGAAATCTGACGGATTTTGTGATCCCGCAGGGTATTAAGTCCAATGAAGATATCGGCGGTTTAACCGGCGGTATGGGTGTCGGCGGTGAGGGCCTCGGCGATTATTTACTGGCAGGCAGAACCAATCTGCTCCATGTCACCATGTCGGAGAATTATGGAAGCAGTTCGGCAATCACACTGCCGGATGACCTGTTCTTTAACTGTATTTCCTTAGAGTGGGTGAAGTTCCCGAGCACGGGTAATTCCTGCGGCTTTGTAAGATATAAGGACGATCTGTTTGATACGGTGGGGAACCCGAATTTCTATGTAGAGGGTCCGAAATATCTCTCCCCTTCCAACAAGGTGCCGGCATATCCGAGAGAGTCTACTTGGGATGCGTATTCAGCGGTGTCTGATACGATACCTTATGTGTATTGGGAGAATGGTGTCAGATATGTGGAAGTGAGTGACGGCATTTATCTGGAGTGTATTGATGACAAGGGTGTGCTGATTTCCTGTACCTTAAAGCCGAAGGCAGCGATTCCTGCGGATGGTATTGATCTTGTCATTCCCGCGGAGGTAGCGGGCATCACAGTAACGGGGATCGGAACGGGCTGTTTCTCAGACGATACGTTAAATCAGGCAGTCAAGACACTGACAATTCTTGATGGTTCTAAGCTTGCGACAATCAATGACGGTGTTTTCTCGGGTTGGAAGAATCTGCAGAAGGCATATATCGGTGATTCTGTCAGAAATGTCGGTAAGGATGTGTTCCTAGACGATACAAAGCTGATCGACATTACCTTTAATACACCGGAGAGCGCTGCTGGACAGTTTAAGGTGGGCGCGAATGCCTTTAAAACAAATGGTTTGGAATTGACTTTCCATGGTATTATAAATGGAAACTATGCGCCTTATCTGTGGGCAATAGATGCGGGCAATGTCATTGATTCCAATAAGGGTATCCGGGTATGTTATAAGAGCCTTGCGCCTACGAGCCTGACTGTGATGTATGACAGCTCCACCAAACAGGTGACACTGCTGGATTATCCGAAGTATGCGGATGCAGGAGAAATTCTTGGAGAATCTTATGCCACAAAGAAGGGCGTGAACTGGAAAAAATGGAAAAAGCTTGACGGTAAACTGGCGAGCTCCGCAGCAGATTTTTATAAAGACTGGATGGAGCGAGATTACTATTCCAAGTACAGCAGTGATCAGTTTGACCCGTATCGTGATCGATTTGCGACGGCGTGGAGCGCAGCTGCGGATCCCGAGGAGGTATACAATAACTATGATGTGTACGGACCGTGGGTAACGCCGGAATACTGTGCGACCTTTGGTTCCACGACTCCTACGCCGGACCCGAATCCTGATTCAGGGACGGATCCGACGCCAGACCCAGATCCGGATGAGGGCGATGGCGCAAAAGCGACGTTTGACTGGTTGTTTGAGCCGATTACGGCGTATGCGGCGCCGGGCAGACCGCAGCCCTATTTTACGATACATTCTTATAATATCTATGAAAACTATGAGAGAAGCGGTTCGGATGCCGCAGGTCAGTATCAGACACAGACGATGGACGAAAACGATGTCTTTGATGCGACCAAAAATGTTGTAGTTCCCGATGGGGTTACTTCCATCGATGTAAAGGGATTCATAGATGCGGCTGAGAACAGCGGTAATGTGGCGACTTATTTAACGGTAGGTAAGCTGGGTGATAAGACAGCCGAGATGTACCGCGTCAGCAAAGGATCAGGAAACAACTTCATGCATCGTGAGAATGACGTGGTGGGCGGCCTGTTCAGCGGCGGGTATGATGACTATGATGGAACAGGCGATGATGATACGCATGAGAATGAGGTCCTGAAGAAGGGAAATGACCGTCTGGAGTCCATCGACTTAAATGGCGTGACTTATCTGCCGCAGTATGCTTTTGACAGCTGTGAGAATCTGAAGAAGGTCATGATTGGCAAGGCGTGTACAAATATCGGCACATTGCCGTTCAGAGGATGTACGGCTCTGACCAATGTGGAGATTTCAGCGGATAATCCGAAGTATCTCGTTGAGAAGGATATAGACAGCACTTGCAAGAGGATCATCTATTCACGCAACGGTAACGCTGAGAATGGCGATAACCTGTATAAGATTGAGGAATGTCTGGAGACGAGAGGTAAGAACACCAATAATTCGGTCGTTGACTCTGCTTTTGACACTTTGATATCTGGGGTGAATGAGATCGCTGACGGCGCGTTTGCGGCCTGTGAGTTTGTGGAAGATGTTTATCTGACGGATGCGACACACCTTACAGAGATTCCGAAGAGATGCTTTCTGGATTGCGCGAAGCTGAACACGGTGCAGCTGCCTTCTTCTGTAAATAAGATTGAGGAGTACGCATTCTACAATGCGGATGTGCTGAGTACTTTGCGAATTCCGGGCAGAGAGGTATCCTTCACGGATTATGTCTTTGAGGACAACAACAAGAATAGAACGGACGTTATTACTTATGAGGATTCTGCGGCTCGTCGTTATGCAGATACAAATGCGGATAAGTATAATCTGAGATGGGTGAATATCGGAGACGTATGGGAAGTTAAATTCTATGATATGGACGGTATACAGATCGGCAACACCATATCGGTAGAAGACAGTACACGTCTGAAAAAAGAGCAGATTCCGCCGGATCCGGTCAGAGAAGGATATGTCTTTGACACATGGATCGGCACAGGCGGCATCACGGTAGATGATTATATTACCGGGCCGACTAACTTTATCGCGAAATATAACTTTAACTCCAATGGTGCACCGGTAGACGGCAAGTATGTGGTAGAGTTCCACGACGGTGTGACTGGTGAGCAGTTGGCAGGCAGAGGTTCGAATCCGGATGACGGCAAGTATTATGTACCGGTAGGTACGAGCTTCGAGGATAATGGCTGGCCGGAGCCTTCGCATCTGCTACAGGCCGGTTATGAACCCGCAGGATTCAGCAGCGGTAACGGTAGCGCAGGCCAGTGGACCGCGAAGACGGTTGTGAATAGTAATTTGTCTATTATTGCTCTGTACAAGGTATCAACCACCAGTGGCGGTTCTACGAATACACCCGGTGGCAATACGAATACCAGCGGCAACACTACCAATACCAGCGGCAATACGACAAATAATAACAACAGCAGTAGCAGCAGAAGTACCAGCAGCACCACCACCAGCAGTTCTACTTCCAGCAGCAGCACCAGTACCAGCTCCTCCACTTCCGACGGAGCAGGGAAGTATGCAGTGTTCGTAGAGAATGGAAGCGGTTCGGGATATTTCTCACCGGGCGAGACGGTTATCATTCAGGCGGCAACGCCGGCAGCCGGCATGAAATTCTCTAATTGGACGACGGATTCTAACGGTGTGACTTTGGCCAGTGCAAGTATGGCGGCTACGACCTTTACGATGCCTTCTAATAACGTGACAGTCAAGGCGAATTTCGTGGAGGATACAGGTACTACATCGGCGCCAAGAGCAACAAGTACCGGAAATACTACGGATCGCGACACAGGCAATACCAGAGTGGATATCGAGAAGCCCGGTATCTCCAACAGAGATCTGGCGACAGCGAATGTGAACGGTTCGACGGATAACTTCATTGTGAAGATTTCCGAGACCGATGAGGCGACCCGCGCAGTGGCGGCAGCACTCACGAATAAGTATGGTACGTTGGATAATATCCTGTACTATGCGATGGATATCACTCTGTGGGATGCAACCGGAAGCTATCAGCTTACAGGGGATCAGCTGAACGGAATATCCGTAGATATCACGATTCCGATTCCGGATTCACTGGTGGCTTACGGTGGTAATAACAAGGCAGGTGCGGTAATCAACAGCGATCAGTTAGAGAGCTTGAATGAAAACTTTACAACGATTAACGGTGTACCGTGTATTCGATTCCGGGCAACGCACTTCTCGCCTTACACAATTTATGTGGATACCGGCAATCTGGTTGAGGGTATGCTGGATACAACGCCTAAGACCGGTGATCCGATTCATCCGAAGTGGTTCTTATCGCTCGGCTTGGCTTGTCTGTCCATCATTCTGTTCATGAAGAAGGACAAAAGGGTGGCGGCAAAAGCGACAGTAAAAGCGTAAGGGACTTATGAGCCCAGGGGGTGTCCTATGGGAAAAACAATAAGAAAGCTGATCGGCACGCTGTTTTTGGTGACAGCGATCGTCGTGACACAGATTCCTGTAGCAGATGTGGAGGCGGAGGATTCCTCCTCCACATCTGATTTTCAGATGGATGGAACTACATTGGTTAAATACAACGGCACGGCAGAGGACGTGTCTGTTTCCAATCAGGTAAAAAAGATCGAGGCGGAAGCTTTCGCGAACAATGACTATGTGCGCCATATCACGTTGGGTGATTCGGTGGAGGTCATCGGTGCGAGGGCTTTTTCCGATTGTGATAATCTGGAGAGTGTGACGGTGCCGGATTCCGTGGAAGTGATTGAGAATGCGGCCTTTTCCGGTTGCCCTTCCTTAAGCAAGGTTTCTGTAGGTCTGGGACTTAAGAGCCTCGGAAACGGTGCGTTTGCGGGAGATTACAGTATTGCGGCCGTGGATTTTGACAGCTGTATTTTGTCTGTGACGATGGTGTGATCTACAATAAAAAGGGCTGGGATGTGCTCTATCAGGTATTGTCGGGCAGAAAGACGGATTATTATACGATGCCCTCCTCTGTAGAGATGATCAAACCCTACGCTTTCTGGGGAGACTATAATTTACAGGACGTGAGCATAAGCAGCAATGTGAGGGAGATTCCCGGCTATGCTTTTTCCAACTGTAAGAACTTAAAGGAAGTCACGATCCCTTATTCCGTAAAAAATATAGATATGAAGGCTTTTGAGGACTGTGTGAGAATGCGGGATATCACGATCCCTGCCTCTGTCAGTTCAATCCACTCTACGGCCTTTGACGGATGTACGAAGCTGGAAATCCACGCGGATGAAGGCTCCTATGCGAAGAGCTTTGCCGATACGCTGGTGCTTGAGGATATTGATGTCTCCGAGTACGAGGAAGCGCCGGTGCCGATGGAAAACAGGACTGTCAGTGAGAACAGTACAGAGGAAGAGACACAGATTCTTGGGCCGGTGGATTATTATCACGAAGTAACCCATATGAACGCTATGGAGGAAGAGGAATACGATGCCAATGTGAAGGGGAGGTCCCGCATCATCGGGCAGGAGGTTTATGTGCTGGTGGATAATGCCAGCGCAACCGTGAATGTAGGCAGTACGGGAGAGACTCTGGGCGGGGAAGCGATCGTGGAAGAAGAACCGGATTTAGACACGATACCGGGTCTGGCGGGCTCCGAGGATGCGAAGGGCGGTTCTTTCCCGAAGTACACTGTGGTGGATCATGAGACGATAGCGGCGCAGGCGTATTATAATGAAAATATGACGGACTGTGAGATACCGGACGGTATCAAGCGGATCGGTGAATTTGCTTATGCAAGATCCGGACTGAATTCGGTCAGAATTCCGGATGGTGTGGAGAAGATCGGATATGCGGCGTTCTATCACTGTGATGATTTGACTGATGTAGTCATTCCTGACAGTGTGAAAGAAATTGGCGTATCGGCCTTCGATAAGACGCCATGGATTTCTAACTGGCGGTCTGAGGCCGGGGAGGGCAGTGATTTTCTGGTTGTGGGAGACGGAATCCTTCTCGCCTATCGCGGTGAGGGTGGAAATGTAGTCATTCCGGGCAATGTAAAGACCATCGGTGCGGGCGCTTTCCGCGGTATGAGCAATATTGTCAGTGTACAGATTCCCGATAATGTGACGACGATCGGGGAGGCTGCTTTTGAGGATTGTGTGAATCTGCAGTATTTTGAAGCAAGAAGCGGATTGAGAAAGATCTGTGACCGTGCCTTTGCAGGCTGTCCCATCAGGGAGGTAAATATTCCGGCTTCCGTGGAGCAGATCGGGCTTCGCGCTTTTGATAACGAGAAGATACAGGACGGCGTGATTGTCTTTCATGGAGAACAACTCCCTGCCCGTTCCTATGAGAGTGCGGCGACGAAGCTGTATCGGGATGCCTACAGAGGACCGGTCTTTACGGGAACTCGTACCGCTGTGATCCCGGCTGGCGTTACAGATCTGACGGGCACGTGCCTGTCGTCAGCAGGCGGTGAGTTTACGGGTGTTATCTGTAGAAAGCAGAGAAGTTCTGCAAGTGAATCTTCGGCTGACGCTGTAGATAAAAAGACAGATGACGACGCGGCAGCGGAAACGAAAGCCGCAGATAAAAAAGTGGAAGAATCGGGCGGTGTGCTCACGATCCTGTCAAGTAATGTGGATGGTCCGGCGCCGGGAGATACGGTGGAGATCAGCGGAAGCACTTATACTTTAGAAGCGATTGCTGCGGAAACAGCAGAAGGAGCGGAAGAAGGAGCAGAGGCGGAAGATGCGGAAGCGCTTTCAGATGTTGTGGTTGAAGAAAAGCAAATGGGGATTCAGGTGAACAATAACAGCTACTCGATTCCTCAGGATAGCCTTGTGAGCGCGGTGATAGAGGGTGACGAGGGCAGTTATCGGCTCGATATTGAGGACAGCGAGGATGCGAAAACAAAGATCGGAGATGTGTATAAGTCGATCTACGGCAATCAGCTTCCCCATTCCCTGCACGCCTATGAGATCACAATGACAGATCTGGAGACAGATGTGCCGATCACAGGCCTTGGGAAACAGCGGGTGGAGATCACCATGCCTCTTCCCAGCGGTGTGTTGCAGGAAAAACTCCATGTGGTATGTCTGGATGAGGATGGACAGTTAGAGGAGGTTGACAGCCGTATCGTATCGGCGGACGGTCAGGATGCCGTGGCTTTCCAGGCGTCTCATTTTTCCGCCTACGGCATTTATAATTATGGATCGGGGCCTGCGGTGGCTGATGTGAAAGACGGGCAGGCGGTATTTATCTCTCTGGGTAAAAAGGATGCTTCTCCCTATACCGGCGATCACAGCATCCATCCCAAATACTTTTTGGGTGCTGGATTCTTTTTCGCGGCGATGGCTATGTTTTTCTATCAGAATTCCAATCTGCGCAGATGGAAGAGAAGACTGCTTTCGAGGTTTTCAAGGTAAACAGGCGCAGAGCCAAATAACGACAAGCGCATATGAAAACTCCCGGCATAGAATAATCTAAAAGCCGGGAGTTTTTTATGTACGATGGATAGGGTAAAAAAGCAGTTGAGATGCAGCGATCGTTTGCAGTGGCAGGTCGCGACTGAGAAAGTGACCGTGGCAGTACTGGATACCGGAATCAAAGCACATCCGGATTTTGATGATCGAATCATTGCCTTTGGCGATTTTGTGAATGGCAGACAGACGATGTATGACGACAGTGGACACGGCACCCACGTGGCAGGCTGTATCGGCGGAAGCGGCAGACTGTCCGTCGGACGTTTCAGCGGGATCGCCCCCACCTGCAGACTCTGCGTGGGGAAGGTACTGGACGAGAAGGGAGAAGGCAGCATAGAGACCATGTACAGGGGGCTTCTCTGGGTATTGGAAAACCGCCTCCGTTACCGGATCCGTGTGTTAAATATTTCTGTGGGAATCGGGGAAAGCGGTACAAAAGAGAAGATGAAGGAATTGACAGACCTTTTGGAATCGGTCTGCGATCAGGGCGTGGTGGTTGTATGCGCCGCCGGGAATAACGGACCGGCGGAGGGGACCCTTTCTCCGTTGGGGGAGAGCAGCAGCGTCATCACAGTGGGCTGTAACGAGGACGGGTTTTTCGGCGCCAGAAAGGATCTTTGCGAAAATTATTCCGGAAGAGGCGGGGAGGATCTGCCCTACAGGAAACCGGATCTGGTGGCGCCCGGTACGGACGTGGTCTCCTGCAATGCGAATTGCTATCGGGATAAAAGGGGGATGTATCGTAACGCTTACATCAAAAAGAGCGGCACTTCTATGGCAACGCCCATTGTCTCCGGTGCGGCTGCGCTTTTTTTACAGAAGTTTCCGGACTGCAGCGGCAAACAGGTGAAGCGGCGGATGATCTACAGCGCCAGGGATTTGGGCGAGGAGTGGAATAAACAGGGATGGGGGATGCCTGATCTGGAAAAAATGTGCAGTTATTATTGACAGGGACGAACGGATTGTATACAATTATACGGGAGCAAAATGCTCCGATATGGAGGCAGAAATGACGAATTATGATAATAAGTACGACGCAAATGATAAATATTCTCTGCGTGGCCGCGTGTTCCAAAAGCTGCGGGAGGATATTTTAAACGGCAAGTACAAGGAACACGAGGAGCTGAAGGAAGTGGCGATCGGGGAAGAGCTTGGCGTGAGCCGTACCCCGGTCAGAGAGGCGTTCAGGCAGCTGGAGCTGGAGGGACTGATCAGGATAGTGCCCAACAAGGGCGCTTATGTGACCGGGATCACTGCCAAGGATGTGAAGGATATCTATATGATCCGCTCTTTGCTGGAGGGTCTGTGTGCGCGACTAGCGACGGAGAAGATATCCAAAGAGCAGATGGAGGAGATGGAGGAAAACATCTATCTGGCGGCTTTTCACGAGGAAAAGGGGCATATGGATCAGATGGCGGAACTGGACAACCGTTTCCACGATATTCTTTATGAAGCCTGTGATTCCAAGCTCTTAGAGCATACGCTGCGGGATTTTCACCGCTATGTGCTGCGCGTCAGACAGAAGACCCTTTCTACCAATACCAGGGGACGAGCCTCCAACGATGAGCACAGACAGATCATGGAAGCAATCAAGGCAGGGGATGCGGAGCTTGCGGAAAAGCTTGCAAATCAGCATATGATCAATGCCTACGACAATATGGTGAAAAACGGATTGAAAGAGATCTACGGGGAGAACGCTGACGAAAATAGCGAGCAAAAATAGTCTGTTGGATAGGACAACGGCGGGAAAGGCGGAATATATGGAAAAAATTAAAATGATAACGCCCCTGGTGGAGATGGACGGGGACGAGATGACGAGAATTATCTGGAGAATGGTCAAGGACGAGCTGTTATTGCCGTATATTGATCTGAAGACAGAGTATTATGATCTTGGGCTGGAACATCGCAATGAGACTGACGATCAGGTTACGATAGACTCTGCGGAGGCGACGAAGAAATACGGGGTAGCCGTCAAGTGTGCAACGATTACTCCTAATGCCGCAAGAATGACAGAGTATCATCTGAAGGAGATGTGGAAAAGTCCTAACGGTACCATCCGTGCAGTATTGGATGGAACGGTGTTTCGCAAGCCCATTATTGTGAAGGGAATCGAACCCTATGTCAGAAATTGGGAAAAACCGATTACTCTGGCTCGTCATGCCTATGGGGATGTTTATAAAAATACGGAGATCAAAGTGCCCGGCGCAGGGAAAGCGGAGCTGGTATTCACGGCGGCAGACGGCAGCGAGATCCGGGAGACGATTCATGAGTTTACGGGACCCGGCATCCTGCAGGGAATCCACAATACGAATAAATCCATAGAAAGCTTTGCTAGGACCTGCTTTAACTATGCACTGGATACGAAACAGGATCTCTGGTTTGCCACCAAGGATACGATTTCCAAAAAGTATGATCACACGTTTAAAGATATCTTTCAGGAGATATATGACGCGGAATACAAGGAAAAGTTTGAGTCGGCGGGTATCGAGTATTTCTATACATTGATCGACGATGCGGTGGCGCGTGTCATGAGAGCGAAAGGCGGATTTATCTGGGCCTGCAAGAACTATGACGGCGATGTGATGAGTGATATGGTATCTTCGGCCTTCGGTGACCTTGCCATGATGACTTCCGTATTGGTATCGCCGAGTGGGGCCTATGAGTATGAAGCGGCACACGGAACCGTGCAGAGACATTATTATCAGTATTTAAAGGGAGAAAAGACAACTACTAACTCTGTGGCGACGATTTTCGCATGGACGGGAGCGCTCAGAAAGCGCGGTGAGCTGGATGGTATTTCGGAGCTTGTGCAGTTTGCGGATAAGCTGGAAAAGGCTGTGATTAAGACAATAGAGGGTGGAAAGATGACAAAAGGCCTGTCGCTGATCACCTCTATCCAGAATGTAACCGTATTGGACTGCGAAGCGTTTATTAAAGCGATCAGAGAAACCTTTGACAGTCTTGCATAAATCGAGTGTATGCTCGCTCGATTAAGAGAATGCGCTGCATTCTCCTTCTATATGTCATGTTGTCATAGATATGGGAGCTGCCTCTATTCGGAGAGCAGCTCCCATTTTTCCATGAGATCGGTTAGTTTTTGGTCGATCTCTTCTTTTTCTCTATTTAATTCCTGAAGCTTTGCCACGTCGGTGCAGACTTCGGGTGAAGCCATAAGTGTCTCGATCTCGGTGCTGCGCGTTTCCAGCGCCTCGATTTCAGATTCACATTTTTTCAGGTCGTTTTCACGTTTTCTCTGGGCGGCCTGTTGTTCTTTCATAGATTTCCAGTCCTGTTTTGCATCCGAGCCCGCCGTTTCTGGCGCAGTTCTTTCTGTCTGCCCGGTCTTTTCCTCGATCCGGGAGAGCTGTTCATCTTTTTTTTCCAGATAATAATCATAATTACCAAGATAATTGGTCAGCACACAGCAGTTCAGATCCAGGATACGGTCCGCCGTCCGGTTGATAAAGTATCGATCGTGGGAGACATAGAGTACGGTACCGGTGTAGGCGCACAGCGCGTCCTCCAGAATCTCCTTGGACATAATGTCCAGATGGTTGGTTGGCTCGTCCAGGATCAGGAAATTAGCCTCTGAGAGCATCAGCTTTGCCAGAGAAAGACGGCCCCGTTCTCCGCCGCTTAAGGTTTTGATGGTTTTAAAGACATCCTCCCCGGTAAAGAGGAAGGCAGCCAGTGTATTGCGGATCTCTGTGTTGTTCAGGGACGGGTAATCGTCCGAAATCTCCTGAAACAGTGTCTTTTCGGGATGGAGAACGTGATGCTCCTGATCGTAGTAGCCAATCTGCACGTTAGCACCAAGCCGGATAGAGCCTTGATCCGGAGGAAGCAGTTCATTTATCATTTTGAGGATGGTGGTTTTTCCGGTGCCGTTATCGCCGATGATGGCTACGTGTTCTCCTTTTTTCAGCTCGAAAGACAGCTCCTTGAAGAGGGAGAGAGGACCGAATGCTTTCGACAGTCCCTCCACCTGCAGCACATCGTTGCCGCTCGGAAATTTGGGCTCCAGCGTAAGGTGCATATCGTTCCGCACCTGTGTGGGTTTGTCCAAGACCTCGATCTTTTGTAACATCTTTTCCCGGCTCTCGGCGCGTTTGATGGATTTTTCCCGGTTAAAGGATTTCAGTTTTTCGATCACTGCCTCCTGATGCTTGATCTCCTGTTGCTGCTTCATGTAGGCGTGGTAGGCGGAGACGCGCTGAATCTCTTTCTCGGCGGCATAGTCGGAGTAGTTGCCGGAAAAGACGGTGCACTTCGTATTGTCGATCTCGATGATCTTGCCGGCGATCCGATCCAGAAAATAACGGTCGTGTGATACAATGATAACGGCGCCTTTATAGTTCAGCAGATAGGTTTCCAGCCAGGCGATGGAATGCAGATCCAGATGATTGGTAGGCTCGTCCAGAATGATCAGATCCGGCTTCAAAAGCAGGAGTTTTCCCAGCGCGACCCGGGTCTTCTGCCCGCCGGAGAGGGTGGACACGGATTTGTTAAAATCCTCCTCCGCAAAGCCCAGTCCCTTTAAAACGCCCACCAGCTCGCTCTTGTAGGCATAGCCGTTGGCAGCCTCATAGGAGTGGGTCAGGGAGGCATAGGTATCCATAAGCTGTGTCAGATGATCCCCGGCCGCGGTTTTCATCTGCAGCTCTGTGGCGTGGATCTGCTGCTCCATGTCAAGGATCTCCTGTTTGGATGAGAGGAGTTCCTGATAGATGGTGTTTTCGCCGGAGACAGCCTCGTGCTGGGAGAGATATCCCACGGTCTTATCTTTGGAAAAGGTCACCAGACCTTCATCGGGAGACAGTTCTCCCATAATGATCCTAAGAAGCGTGGTCTTGCCCGCGCCGTTGATGCCGACGATGGCGGCTTTTTCATAGTCCTCTATATGAAAAGATACATTTTTCAGTACCGGAACCTCATGAAAAGATTTATGGATATTGCTGACGGATAGTATCATTTTTACACCTGACCTTTCTGTACATTTAGTAGTTTACAGACCGAGAAGGCCGGTGTCAATTGATTGACAGGAATTTAACAAGGATGTATCATATATAATACGAGCAAACGTCCGATGGAATCGGGCAGAAAGTGCGAAGCACGTGTTTGCGAGTTTAAAAATCCAGCAGGAGAAAATGTTGTGGAAGAAAAAGAAATTTCTCAGGCAGTAGTGAGCAGACTGCCCCGATATCTGCGGTATCTGGGAGAACTTCGGGATGAAGGGACAGAGCGGGTCTCCTCTCAGGAACTCAGTGATATCATGCAAGTGACGGCTTCACAGATCAGACAGGATCTAAATACCTTTGGCGGCTTCGGTCAGCAGGGATACGGCTATAATGTGGGGTATCTTTATGATGAGATCGGAAAGATCCTGGGCCTTAACAAAGAGCATCGGCTGATCATCGTGGGAGCCGGACATCTGGGACAGGCGCTGGTCAATTATACAAATTTTGAGAGACGCGGCTTTTTGTTTCAGGGCATCTTTGACCGTGACCCGAAAGTGTGCGGGCAGAAGATACGGGGCATCACTGTGCAGCCGATGGAGGAGATGGCTGACTTTATCCGGAAGAATGATATCGATATAGCGGTGCTTACCATACCCAAGACTTCTGCGGTAGAAGTGGCGGAACAACTGGCGGCCTGTCCTATCAAGGGCATCTGGAATTTTGCCCATGTGGATCTGCACGTTCCCCCGCATATACAGGTGGAGAATGTGCATCTCTCGGACAGTCTGATGAAGCTGTCCTATAATCTTACTTCATCGGAGAACGAGTCTTAGGAACAAAAGAGAGCGGACGAAAAGAAAGGCAGGATGGCAATGGCCAGGGCAGATGAGACCTTTAAACAGGCGCTGGTAGGGAAAAAGATCCCGATCTTAACGCTTGATAACAAATGGCATAAGCTTTTTACGAAGTCGGAATTTTCATCGGAGCTGCAAGGGATGGAAATGCAGTTGAACGATCTGTTAAAGCGGCAGGCAAAGGTAAATTCCGAGAGCAAGGAAGTGAAGAAGCTGAAAAAAAAGCTGATGGAGGACGTGGTGCTTTTGGCCGATGCGATGGGGGAACATCCCACGAAGAAGCAGGAAAAATCCATGGAGGAACTTAAGCGCCTGATCGAGGAGTGCAATGAGAAGATTGATGCCTACGAGGAGGAGATGTTAGAGCTTCCAAGGCAGATCAACCAGCTCAATAAACAGCTCATGCT
>CAZUZZ010000009.1:0-11225 GCA_964625055.1 uncultured Bacteroides sp.
CCCCATCACCATCCCGATCAGTCGTACGATCAATGCCGCTATCCAGGCGATCACACACTGCCATATCACAACACCAGCAGCCCATTTTCCGCCAAGCTCCCGTTTCACGGAAGCGACAGCCGCCACACAGGGCGTATAAAGAAGGCAGAATACCAACAGGCCTGCCGCGGTCAGCGGAATCATAGACGCCATCAGATTGTCCGTTGTACCATATAGAA
This sequence comes from uncultured Bacteroides sp., assembly GCA_964625055.1. GTDB lineage: Bacteria > Bacillota > Clostridia > Lachnospirales > Lachnospiraceae > UBA3282. Next base: position 219 of record CAZUZZ010000009.1, read on the forward strand.
TATTCAGGGTAGAGACAACGCTCTCCTTCGCCATAAAACCGGTGATCAGCGCGGTAGAAATGCGCCAGTCCCCCAAACCTAGCGGGGCAAGCAGCGGAACCAGCAGACCGGCTGCTGTGGCTAACATACTGTTCTGGGAATCCTCCACAATATTCAGTCCAAAGTCAAAGGTCTGCAAAAACCAGATCAAGATCGTCGCCAGAAAGATCACCGTAAAAGCTCTTTGCAAAAAATCTTTTGCTTTATCCCATAAAAGATGTCCTACATTCTTTGCGCCCGGCATACGATAATTGGGCAGCTCCAGAACAAAGGGAACCGCCTCCCCCTTAAAAATGGTTCCTTTCATCAATAATGCCATGACAACCGCAAGAACCATACCCAGCACATACAGACCGATCATGACGATGGCGCCGTGTTTGGGAAAGAATGCCGCGGTAAAGAAGGCATAAATGGGCAGTTTTGCTGTACAGCTCATAAAAGGCGTGAGCAAAATAGTCATTTTCCTGTCCCGCTCAGAGGGCAGCGTCCGTGTCGCCATGACGCCCGGCACCGTACAGCCAAAGCCAATGAGCATGGGAACAATGCTGCGCCCCGACAGACCGATCTTTCGCAAAAGCTTGTCCATCACGAAGGCAACTCTGGCGATATACCCACTGTCCTCCAGCAGTGACAGGAAGAAAAACAGCGTCACAATGATCGGCAGAAAGCTCAACACGCTGCCGACGCCGTTAAAGATACCGTCGATGATAAGGGAATGGAGCACCTCATTCACATTTGCCGCCGTCAGAGCCTCATCTATCACATCGGAAAGCCAGGTGATCCCTCTGTCCAACACATCCTGAAGCCATGCGCCTATGACGTTAAAGGTCAGCCAGAACACCAGTCCCATGATACCGATAAAAGCGGGTATCGCCGTGTATTTTCCTGTCAAGATCCTGTCCATTTTAACGCTGCGCTCACGTTCTTTACTTTCTCTGGGCTTCACGACGGTGGCATCACACACTTCCTTAATGAAGGAAAAGCGCATATCCGCTATGGCCGCCGCACGATCCATGCCGCTTTCCGTCTCCATCTGCTGAATAATGTGCTCCAGCCCTTCCCTCTCATTCTGGTCCAGCTGCAGACTGTCTAAAATGCCCTGGTCTCCCTCCGCCACTTTGCTGGCGGCAAACCGAAGCGGAATATCCGCCTGTTCGGCGTGATCCTCTATCAAGTGCATGATGGCATGAAGACATCTATGCACCGCACCGCCCTTCTGATTCGCACCGCAGAAATCAATTCTTCTGGGCGGTTCCTGATATTTCGCCACATGAAGAGCGTGACTTACCAGCTCGTCAATGCCCTCGTTCTTAACCGCGGAAATAGGCACCACCGGGATGCCCAGCATCTCCTCCATCTCGTTGATCTGCACAGAACCGCCGTTCCCCCGGACTTCGTCCATCATATTCAGAGCCAGCACCATCGGCACATCCAGCTCCATGAGCTGCATCGTCAGATAAAGATTGCGTTCCATATTGGAAGCATCCACAATATTGATGATGCCTTTGGGCTTTTCTCTCAGCACAAACTCTCTTGTGACCATTTCCTCACTGGAATAGGGCGACATCGAATAAATACCGGGAAGATCCGTGATCAGTGTATTGCCATGCCCTTTGATCGCACCGTCCTTTCGGTCAACCGTGACGCCGGGAAAATTACCGACGTGCTGATTGGAACCGGTCAGCTGATTGAAAAGCGTGGTCTTACCGCAATTCTGATTACCGGCAAGCGCAAATGTCAGCGTTGTACCGTCCGGCAGAGGATTTTCCGTTGCGCTCTCATGGTACTTTCCGCTTTCTCCTAATCCGGGATGTTCCATATGTTTTGGAGACCGCTCTTTTTTTGCATCCTCCCGCACCGCATCGCGCACATTTTCAATGCCGATCTTTTCCGCATCTGCCACACGCAATGTCAGCTCATATCCATGAATCAAAAATTCCATAGGGTCGCCAAGTGGCGCATATTTCATCAACACAATATCGGTGCCGGGGATCACGCCCATATCCAGAAAATGCTGCCGTAACGCCCCTTCACCGCCCACCATTGTGATCGTTGCCTTTTTGCCGATCGGCAATTCTTTCAGTGTCATAACAAGCTTCGCCTTTGCCAATTTATTCTTATGTAAACCGCTATCCAAAAAGCGTATATCCTACCGTATCTGATACACTGATCTCAAGGTAAAGTCCGTGGCATCTCCCATAAGGATCTCCACCCGTTTCACGCCCGGATTCATGTCAAAGAAGTTATCCGACAGTCTCACATCTCCATCCACGCCCTCAATCTCCACGCTCTTCGCATAAGCACCGGAGCTGATCTCCAGAGTGCTTCCCTCTCTCTTCCATGTCAGCTTCGGATCCGCAAAGGCAAAGTGTTTCGGCGCGGTAAACAGGCTGGTGTTTTCCGAGACCACTACGCCCTCCTGCTCGAAGGAATAACTTATGTAAACTGCAAGCTCATCGTACTCCGAAAAATCCAGTTTAGAAAGCCACACACCCGACAACGGCTCTACGCTTACCTTCTGCTCGCCGTCCAGTATCACTTTCCCGGAAGCTTCTCTGAGAGCCCATCTCACGATCCCGCTCACGGCCTCCATAGTCTCATTTGCCACGTGCAGTCTTGCGGACTTCTCGATCGTTTCCGGCTGGGCGACACAGAAGGGTCGCTCGGAAAGCTCCCCGACTTCCTCGCAGGAGATCATTACCGGCGCAAAGGCTCTTTTCTCGACATAGTGCAGCGCTTTCCACCGACCGTAATAATCAATACTTGCCCAGGAAGCCACCGGCCAGATATCGTTGAGCTGCCATACCACCGCACCCATACACCGGCCCCGATGTCTTCTGAAATGCTCGATCCCGTAGCGGATCGCGTCTGCCTGTAAAAGCTGGGACGCATACAGAAGCATCTCGAAGCTGGTGGGATAGAGATAGGTCGCCGAAAGATAATTCATGATCTTGCCGTTTGCCGCCGTATTTCTCTGGTGCATCTCCATCACCCGTGAAAAGATATTGCGGTCTTCCGGGGCCGTAAATTTCTCCACCGTCTTCAGGCAGGGGAAGGACTGGAAGCCAAACTCGGACATATAGCGGAAGTAATAGTTCCTGTAATCCGTAAAGGGCTTATTCCCATGCCACACCGCCCAATAATGGGTATCCCCCCGGTTTTCATCCCAGGGATTGTCATAATTTCCTCCCGCCGAGGGCGAAGAGGGCCAGTAAAACGTCGCCGGATCTTCCTCCTCCAAAATCCCGGGAATGATATATTCAAAAATTTTAATATAGTCACACTTCTGCTTGATAGAAGGCTGCCATGCCTCATCCAGAGTCTGGGTCTCCATTTCATTGTTGCCGCACCACAGCCCCAGGCAGGCATGGTGGCGGATCCGGCGCACATTGTCGCGGATCTCCGCGCTGATATTACGCGCAAAAGCAGCGTCCAACTCATAGGAAGCGCAGGCAAACATGAAATCCTGCCATACGATCAGGCCCAGCTCGTCGCAGATATCAAAAAACCAGTCATCCGGGTAATAGCCGCCTCCCCATACACGAATGCAGTTATGGTTCGCCGCCACCGCATCCTCCAGAAGCCTGCGGGTACGCTCCGGCGTCACCCGGGATAAGATATTGTCCTCGGGAATATAGTCCGCCCCCATGGCAAAAATCTTCACACCGTTGACCTCATGGGCAAAGCACTCGCCCCACTCATCCTTATCAGTGTTCATCGTCATGGTACGCAGCCCGATGCGGCGGCTCCAGAGATCCAGCTCGCCGCCCTCCGCATCCAGAAGAGTCACCTCCGCCCGGTAAAGTGGCTGCTCTCCGTAGCCGTGAGGCCACCAGCGTTTCGGATTCTGCACCGGGACGGTATCCCAGCTGTCCTCGTCCTTTTTCGAGGACTTTTCCGCGATCAGCACACCCTCATCATCGTAGAGCGCTGTCCTGATCTCATAAGCATCCTCGTCTGTAAAATCCTCTATCTCCACGTTATATATTATGTCAACCTTATTCTTTGACTCGCTCCAATTTTGTGTTATGTAAACTTGTTCCAGTCGTGCACTACGGCCCCAAAGAACAGATACCTCCCGGAACAGTCCCGCATCCGGCAGCCTCGGCCCCCAATCCCAGCCAAACATACAGTGGGCCTTTCGCAGATGAGGAAAGCCCCGCATGGCATCCGTGGAACCGCCTGTAAAAACCTTTTGATTTTCTTCCTCAATATAGCGGGTGGGCGATGCGATCTCCACACGGAGCGTATTCTCTCCCTCGTTTGCTGCCTCCCTGACCGCAAACTCCCAGACGCGATGCATATTGTCTGTATGTCCCAGAAGTACATCGTTCAGATATATGTCCGCCAGGGTGTCGATCCCGTCAAAGTGAAGCAATAAAAAATCGGCCGCCAGCTGTTCCCTCGTGAGAGAAAAGACCGTCTGAAAACAAAAGTCATTCTCCATCAATTTCAGGGCATCCAGTTCGTTCATTCCATAAAAAGGATCCGGCATAAGCCCCTGCTGTAAAAGATTGCCGTAGACCGATCCCGGGATCGTCGCCGGAATTGTGCGCCCGTTTACTCCATATATATCCTGCTCCCCCAGGATCTGCATCTGCCAGTCATCGCCGTTTAATGTCATTTTCTTCATGGTTGTCTCCCTTTTTTTCGCTCTCTGTTTTCTTAGCAGTGCAGCTCGATTCCGCACTGCTCATTGCCTACCCGCATAGAATTCCGCGGGTTTTATCTGCTCGCTCTTGATCCGCTTTTTGTTTTCATACATACAGACGTCTGCCTGCTGGTAAACGTCCATCAGCCGCTCGTCCTCCTGACTGTTATCATAAATTGCATAGCCACTCGCAATGCTGATGCGAAGAGCCTGATTCTTCACAGCGTTATGTCCGTCCATAGCCTGCTTGAAACGGGAAAGCGCCTTTTCGCAGCGCCCAGCCACATCCTCGCCGGAAAGGATACTTGCAAACTCATCTCCGCCGATTCGGAAAACAACGCCATCCTCCGATTCCATTGCATTCCTGATAATATTCGCGCTGCCTACGATCAATTCATCCCCTCGCTGATGTCCCAGATTATCGTTCACATACTTCAAATCATTGACATCAAACATGACAATGGCAATCCCCGGCAGCTCTTTCTTTTCCTCCTCCAGCTCCTCGAGGCGCTCCTGAAAAGCCGTCCGGTTACCCACTCCCGTCAATCCGTCCCGGTAGGCAAGCTGACTGACAAATTCTGCCCGCGAACCAAGCTTCACCGCATTCACCATCTTCTCCAGACTGGCGCTCCCGTAGCACAGGATAAAAATCAGCAGACCGATGCGCACAAACATAGCGTTGTCACTGTTATGTCCTCTATAGAATCTTATAATATCTATTACCGCGGCAAATCCAATGCCCATAAGACCGGCAGTCCGTATCGCCTTATAGACATTCCGCACTTTACTTTCCCTTTCCAAAAGGGCGTTTTGCAGAATCGTATACAGCAAAATGACCGCCGACAATGCCAGCATAATATGGGTCAGGGTCAGGGTCTCATGGTAATCCATTACCCCCGCAAAGTGCAGCGCCGTGCAGAGGGTAAATTCCGCTGCTGACAAAAAACAGATACCGGGAACCAGCCATGTATTCTGAAAGCCGAAAGCAGCATCCAGATAGAGTATTAACGGGATGGGGATCATCATCAGGGAAGTGCAGGATAAGACCTGCAAAAGCCTGCTGTCATCCGTATAAAACTGTAACAGATTTGTCTCCACCAGACACCAGACGGCAATGCTGATCGCAAACAGGCCAAGGTAGAGCAGTTCATGATTTTTATCCATCTGCAGATTGGCCGGAATATCTGCAATGATCAGCACCAGTCCCGCAAACAGCAAAAGCAGACAGGTCGAGAAAGCGACCACCTTTCCCGTAAAGGTGCCGACAATTTCCCCGGCCGCCGAGCCCAGCGTAAAGTTGTCGATACACGCCCTCGCATTCTGATATACAGTATGAAAGCGTATCTCCACCAAGGTGCCCGCATCCTCCTTAAAAAGCGGAACATAATTCCATCTTGTACCGAGAGTGCGGTTGTAGACACGACTTTCCCTGATCCCGGGTTCGTATCGCAGCACACCGTTCACATATACCTGATAGCTGATATTTTTTGTCCGGAAGCACAGCGACTTTCCCTCTCCCAGATCAGACGGCAGACTGTGGTATACGCTCTGCTCCTGATAGGGTTTAATGGAGGGCATCTTATGCAGATAATCCATGTTCGCCGCACTGCCGTCCTCCATGTACCATCCCTCGTCAAAAGCAGCATTTCCCTCTGACAATAAATCAGCCGGCGATGCTCCCCTGTTCGTGATCGCCGCCCACATGACTATAACCAAAAATATCACTGCCATCGCGGCATAAATCGCGTGATATATTCTATTCTTATCTCTTTTTTTACCGGTTTTCGCTCTCAATCTGTTCATCCTGTATTCTCCCTGCTTCCAGCTCCGGTTTCCGTTTTTTCCTGCTATATAACGTTTTTCATTCTACCATATAAGCGATGGAAATACAATTAGCGGACTTTCTTTCATCCGACGCTTTCTTTTTCTGTGAAAGTGTGATAAATTACAAAAGAAATCCCGTATGCGGGCAATGTATATTCAGCAGGAGGAAGCACACATGACCCCTTCCAGTGACAACATTCAAAAGCAGCGCAAAAAAGGAACGCCGAAACGGATCGCGGCGCTCCTTTGTGTGATTCTATTACTCTCCCTGTATGTGGTAACATTTATCGTGGCCTGTCTGGATCTGGGTGACTCCGGGCGGCTCTTCGCAGGCTGTCTGCTCGCAACCATCGCCGTTCCGATCCTTCTGTGGATCTACATCTGGCTCTACGGTGTCTACCGGGACAGACACAATATGGCTTCCCCGGATATCCTGCACAGCGATGCATACACCGGGACGAATCTTGTCAGAGAAGAAGAAAGCGGCACGCCATAAACTCTCCCATTATGTTACACTTCGACAACAATTTCTATGTTTCTCAAGCATCTACTCCCAGCTTCTGCAATTCTTCTACCGCCTGTGCCTTGTTCTGAAAATGAATCGTATGTATCCCGAATTTCTCCGCCGCCTCCAGATTGCGCAAGGTATCATCCATAAAGACACACTCCTTCGGTACCAATCCATAACGGTCGATGAGCAGCTGATAGATCTCCGGCATGGGCTTGATCAGCCGTTCCTGATAGGACAGAATGCCGCCGTCCATATAGGGGATGAAATCTAAAGCCGCAGCGCACTCCCTGTGCCCCCGCTCGGAGAAGTTGGACAGATACAGACAACGGTATCCCTTACCCTGCAGCTCCTGAATCCAGGGAATCGCATAATCGTTTCTGGTGACCATAGGCCCTATATACCGCACAGCCTTCCTGATCTCTTCCCCGATCTCAGGATCGCTGTCGATAAAGCCCTGCAGGATCTCCTCATTGCTCATGACGCCCCTGTCATATTCATTCCACAGAGGATTCAGGACTGTGGCCTTTGCAACGCGATGAAACATTTCCTCCTCATAGCCAAGGCTTTGATAATATGTCTCCCATGCAAAATCCGCAAGTACATTTCCGATATCAAAAATAATTGTTGTGATCATTCTCCGCTGCCTTCCTGTTCTATAGATACCGCCTTTACTTTTTCAGCGGGCTCTCTCTGTAGATGATATCCTCCCTGCCGGGCCCGTTTGACACCATGGTAATGGGATAGCCGATCTGCTCTTCGATAAACTCCACATAGCTGCGGCAGTTCTCCGGCAGATCCTCGTATTTTTTGATCCCACGGATCTCACACTTCCAACCGGGAAGCTTTTTCAGCACGGGCTTCGCCTTCTCCAGCTTACAGGTCACGGGGAAGTCTGTCGTCACTTCACCGTCCACCTCGTAGCCCACGCACACCGGAATCTCATCCAGATACCCCAGTACATCCAGAACGGTAAATGCCACATCCGTGGTTCCCTGCAGACGGCAGCCATACTTGGATGCCACACAGTCAAACCATCCCATTCTTCTGGGTCGTCCCGTGGTGGCGCCGAACTCACCGCCATCACCGCCGCGCCTTCTCAGCTCATCCGCCTCGTCACCAAAGATCTCCGACACGAACGCGCCCGCGCCCACCGCAGAGGAATAAGCCTTGCAGACTGTGATGATCTGCTTGATCTCCTGGGGCGGCAGTCCTGCCCCGATGGCGCCGTAGGCCGCCAGTGTGGAGGAGGAGGTGACCATCGGATAAATACCGTGATCGGGATCCTTGAGCGTACCAAGCTGTCCCTCCAACAGTACCGTCTTACCCTCCTTTAATGCCCGCTCCAGATAAGCGGACACATCGCATACATAAGGCGCTATCATCTCCCGGTAGCCCTTCAGCGTCGCAAGCAGCTCCTCGGGATCTATGACCGGCTTATGGTACAAATGCTCCAAAAGCACATTTTTCGTCTCACTGACCCGGAACACTTTTTCTTTTAGGCGTTCCTCATCGAACAGCTCGCTGACCTGAAAGCCGATCTTGGCATATTTATCGGAATAAAAAGGAGCGATTCCCGACTTGGTGGAACCGAAGGACTTTCCTCCCAGCCGCTCCTCCTCGTACTGATCAAATAAAATGTGATAGGGCATTACGATCTGGCAGCGGTCGGATACCAGGATCTTTGGCATCGGCACATTTCTGTCCGTAATGGACTTGATCTCCTCGATCAGGATCGGAATGTTAAGGGCCACGCCATTTCCGATGATGCTGGTGGTATGTCCGTAAAATACGCCGGACGGCAATGTATGAAGTGCAAATTTTCCATACTCATTTACGATCGTATGTCCTGCGTTCGCACCTCCCTGAAACCGCACGATGATATCCGCCTTCTCAGCGAGCATATCCGTGATCTTTCCTTTTCCCTCATCGCCCCAGTTAGCGCCCACTACAGCCTTTACCATGATAAAACCCTCCTATGAATTAAAGTATTCCAACACAAAAGGCCGGTTGTAAAAAACCGACCTTTGTTTCTTACTATATGATTATAAAGCAAAACGCTGCTAAAATCAATCTCTTGAATATATTATTCCGGTTTGGACGCATGGGCCTTCTTCCATGCCTTGATCTCGGCAAGCCTCTTCTTGAGCGCCGCCTCTTCTCCCATACCCGCAGGTCGGTAATATTCCCGCCCTAAAAGCGCATCCGGCAGACACTGCATATTGGTCAGCTTCTCCTCCGTGTCATGGGCGTATTGATACCCCTTACCATAGTCCAGCTCCTGCATGAGTCCTGTGACCCCGTTGCGGATCACCAGGGGCACCGGTTCCGCCAGATCCTTGATGGCATCCTCCTTGGCTTCATTGTAGGACACTTCCATCGCGTTTGACTTGGGTGCCAGAGACACATAGATCACCGCCTGGGTCAGATGCACATTACACTCGGGCATTCCCAGAAAATGACAGGCCTGATAGGCCGCCACCGCGATCTGCATCGCCTGCGGATCCGCCAATCCCACATCCTCACTGGCAAAGCGCACCACTCGCCTGGCCACATAGAGGGGATCCTCCCCCGCCTCCAGCATCCTGGCAAGCCAGTAGACTGCCGCGTCCGGATCGGAATTGCGCATGGATTTATGTAAGGCCGAGATCAGATTGTAATGCTCTTCTCCGTTTTTATCATACAGAAGAGATTTTCGCAGGGTACACTGCTCCAGCGTTTCCTTAGTCACTGTGACGGTTCCTTCGCTGTCCATCTCCCCGTTTAACACCACCATCTCCAGAGTGGAGAGGGCGCCTCTGGCATCCCCGTTCGCAAAGGCCGCTATGGCCTCCAGTGTCTCCTCATCGATCATCACACGCTGACCGCCGAACCCGCGTGGATCCTGCAGGGCACGGGATAACAATCCCTTCAAATCCTCCGTGGTGAGCGCCTGCAGCACAAACACTTTACAGCGGGATAAAAGCGCACTGTTAATTTCAAAAGAGGGATTTTCAGTGGTAGCGCCGATCAGGATGATGCTCCCTTTCTCTACAAAGGGCAAAAAGGCATCCTGCTGCGCCTTGTTGAAACGGTGTATCTCATCCACGAACAGGATCGTCCTGACACCGTACTGCCTGTTTTTTTCCGCCTGCTCCATGACGGTACGGATCTCCTTGATCCCGCTGGTCACCGCAGAAAAATCTATGAAAGAAGACTTGGTTTTATTCGCTATGATTCTGGCGAGGGTGGTCTTTCCCACGCCCGGCGGTCCCCAGAATATCATGGAGGATATCTGATCCTGCTCGATCAGCCGCCTCAGTACTTTTCCTTTACCCAGCAGATGACTCTGCCCCACATATTCTTCCAGAGTCCCCGGCCGGAGCTTCGCCGCCAAAGGCTGTGGCATCTCTCTGTCAAATAAAGATATCTGATCCAACTTACTCCTCCATGCAGCTACTGCTCTGATGGACAGGAAATCTCGAACATCTCCTCACAGACACGATGAAGAAGGCCGGCTTTATCTGTGTCCGCCAGCCTGTAATAGGTTTCCTTTCCGTCTCTTCTGCTCACGATCAGTCCGCTCTTTTTCAGAAGGCGCAGATGATGCGACACCGCCGGATCACTCATCTCCATAGCCGCCGCAATATTACTGACGCACTCCTCACAGTGACACAAGAACCATAAAATCCTCAGTCTGCTGCCGTCACTGACCTGTTTAAAAATCTCAGCCGTGCGTACACAGGCCTCCTGATCGGGCATCTTATCCAACCACATTATTTTTTATTCCATTTATTATTGCCGTTGTTATTGTCTTTTTTATCCTCTTCCTCGTCCATTTTACTAAAAGAACTGGAAGAGGTATCTGACTGGGTGCCAATACCTTCCGCATTCATGATACACTGTCCCTGGAATACCGCATTTTCATCTACGACCAGGCTCTTAGTGCGAATATTACCGATCACTTTACCGGTGGATGCCACCTCGGTTCTGCCGCCGGAGCACA
>CAZUZZ010000009.1:11235-17810 GCA_964625055.1 uncultured Bacteroides sp.
ATGCTGCTGCCCTTCAGATTTCCTTTTACCGAACCGCCGGCGCTGATGATCAAGGCCCCCTCTGTCTCCACATCACCTGTCACCTTACCCTCAACACGGACAGCCTCCTTCGCCCGGATATCGCCATCTACTACCATGTCGGCGCCGATGACACTGCTGATCTTCGCATTGATCTGTTCTACTGTTTTTTTACCCAACATAACTTCCTCCCTATCCTTTGATCTCAATCAACTCCAGCGGATCCACGTACTCTTCATCCTTTCGGATGCTGTATCCCGTTTCCGTGTTATCTTCTCCCACCAAAAACAGCGCCACGCCCTTCACAACCTGACTGCCTTCATCCACAATGGGACTTCCCAGATTGCGGTAAGTGGTGACATAACCGTTTCCATGGTCGATCACAACATAACTGACCTCTCCCTCCGCTTCTCTGGTCTCTTTTACCGTGCCCGGTGCGGTAGCCACAACCTTCGTGCCCTCCGTTGACACAAAGATGAGCTCCTTCCACTCCGGATTCGCCTCCACCTTCAAAGCGTTATCATCTGCATTCTCCGCCTCTGTATCCGCCGCAGTATCCTCATCCAGGATCTGTGCCGCGCCGCTCATCGGGAAGCCCCTGGGAATATAATTCTCCTCGTGGGCCGCCACCAGCTCCTGCTCCTGAGCCGTCCGACTGCTGAGATTCTGCTCCAGGGAGCTTACTTTGCTCGTCAGCGACTCATTGTCAGCTGTCAGCTTCTCATTCTCTGCTTTCATCTGCACGATCTGTTCCAGCTGCTTGGCATTGCGCTCCGTGGCTCCCGCCATGGTAATGGTAACATACACCGCATAACAGATGACCGCCACGAACAATACGAAGGAAACAACCGCGAAAGCGCCTGTCTTAAGGTGCAGCCTTCGATGGTGCGCCGCCGGGGAATCAGATGTTAAAATTAACGTATAAGTGATCTTTCTCTTGCGCAAATCAGTGCTCATAAACAAGGTCACCTCCACTCGTTCTTTTTATTCTAACATAAAATGCACGAGAAAGACATACTAAATTTAACATTTCAGTAAAGATATCGTAACAATTGGGCTTCCGCCTATATGTTATTTGTCGCGAGAGCCCTCGTCGCGTTGAGTACCGCCAGCACCATTACGCCCACATCCGCAAAGATCGCCCACCACATACCTACCACGCCGACAGCGCCGAGAAGCAGGCAGGCGAACTTGATTGTCAGGGCAAAAACGATATTCTGGTGGACGATCCGCAGCGTCTTCGCCGAGATTCTCATAGCAAGCGCAATCTTCGCCGGATCATCATCCATCAGAACGATATCCGCCGCCTCGATAGCCGCATCGGACCCTAACGCACCCATGGCGATTCCCAGATCCGCCCGGGAAAGCACCGGCGCATCGTTGATACCATCCCCCACAAAGGCCAGTTTTTCCTTTTTCCCTTTCGCCTCCAGAAGCCGTTCCACTTCCGCCACCTTATCTGCCGGCAGAAGTTCGCTCTTCACCTCATCCACACCCAGCTCTGCCGCCACCGCCTCCGCAACGGGTTCGGCATCGCCGGTTAACATAACTATCTTTCGTACGCCGGACTTTTTCAAGGAAGACACCGCCTCCTTCGCCCCCGGCTTCACCACATCGGAGATCAGGATACAGCCCGCATAGACGCCGTCCACCGCCATATGCACCTCAGTGCCTATACCGGAGGATGTGCCCGGCGTGATCTGATACTTTGCCATAAGCTTACGGTTACCGGCCGCCACATGACGGTCATCCACATAAGCACAGACTCCATGACCGCTGATCTCCTCCACATCCCGGATGCGCTCCGGATCCACTTCCTTCCCGTATGCCTCCCGCAGACTCCTGCTGATGGGATGGTTGGAATAATGCTCTGCGCAGGCCGCATACTCGATCAGCTCTTCTGTGGAAAAGCCTTCTGCCGCCTCCATCTTCGTCACTTCAAATACACCTTTGGTCAACGTGCCTGTCTTATCACAGACCACGTATTTCGTCTCCGAGAGAGCCTCCAGATAATTGGAACCCTTTACCAGGATACCCTTCGCAGAGGCACCGCCGATCCCGCCGAAAAAGCTCAAAGGAATCGAGATCACCAGTGCACAGGGACAGCTAATGACCAACGTGGTCAATGCCCTGGTCACCCACTGTGTCCAATGGGCTTCCTGCCCCAGGATCAGATTGATGACAGGAGGCAGAATCGCCAGTGCCAGCGCACCGTAGCAGACCGCTGGCGTGTAATATCTGGCAAAGCGGGTGATAAAATTCTCGGATCTGGATTTCTTCATACTGGAATTTTCCACAAGCTCCAGGATCTTGGAGACCGTGGATTCCCCGAATTCCTTGGTCGTGCGGATTTTCAACACGCCCGACATATTCACGCTTCCGCTGATCACCTGGTCTCCCTTGCGCACCTGTCTGGGCAGGCTCTCTCCCGTCAGAGCGCTGGTGTTTAGGGAAGCCTCTCCCTCTTCGATGGTGCCGTCAATGGGCACCTTCTCACCGGGCAGCACCGTAATGACCGTGCCGATCGCCACCTCGTCCGGATCCACCTGCTCCATATGACCGTCCGTCTCGATATTGGCATAGTCCGGTCGGATATCCATCAGTTTCGCAATGTTCCCGCGGCTCTTGCCCACGGCGTAGCTCTGGAAAAGCTCACCGATCTGATAGAACAGCATAACGGCCACGCCTTCCTGATACTCGCCCAGAATAATAGCGCCCACAGTGGCCACTGCCATCAGGAAATTTTCATCAAAAACCTCCCCGTGGATCACCCCCAGGACCGCCTTTCGCAGGATGTCATATCCGATGATCAGATAGGGTATCATAAACAGGCCAAACCGCAGATATGGATTCTCCACCGGCAACAAGGCGCACAGCAGGACCAGAACGGCGCTGACCAGGATTCTGATTAGTACTTTTCTCTGTTTTTTTGTCATTTTTTGTTCCCTCTTCCTTCTTTTCTTTTATATGAACATTTAAACACTTATTTAATCGTTTGTCAATCCTATTTTTTCTTTTATACTCGCAAATACGCGCTGCCGCGCTCGTCGCACGATTTCAGCATACAAAAAAAGACAGCATCAGCCGCCAAGTGTTCCTCCGGGATATTCAATGTGTGAACCGAGACACTGGCGATACGTTTCCGCACTCCTCCCAGAACTGATGTTGTCTTTTTAATTATATTTCATTTTTCCTGATCATGCAATGGGGTGCACAAAAGTGTGCTCCTGCTATCATATGTCCCGGACACAGCGGACCCCCAGACGATGTAACACTTCCTTTAGGTTCATAGGTAGGTATTAGGTAGATGAATCATAGGTTTTTATCGTTTTAAGGGGTAAACAATTTTTTCTGCTTTTAAGCGCAGTGCACACTCGAATTGGAGGCCCGCTGTGTCCAGGACTCTCACATTATAATAAAAAATCCCCAAAAAGTGTGCTTCTGGGAATGAATCGCACTTTTTAGGGTATACTTTACACTTTTATAGTTTACATAATATTTATTCACTCGGATTCACATGGACCATGATGTGCTTCACCTTCGGAAAATTTTTCTCGATGGAATCATGTACCCGCTCCGCGATCCCGTGGGCACGGCGCAGTGTCTCGTTCCCGTCGGCCCGGATCTCGATATCCACGTAGATCATATTGCCAAACACTCTGGTGTGCAGAAGGTCTACGCCCAGCACGCCCTCCTGAGCCAGGGCACACTCCGTCAGATGCTGTTCTGTCTCCTCATCACACGCCTTATCCACCATCTTGTCTACCGCGTCCCGGAAAATCTCGACAGCCGCCTTTTCTATGAAAAAGCAGATCACCACGCTTGCCAGCGGATCCGAGATCGGAAATCCCATTCTGGCGCCGGCGATACCGATGAGCGCTCCCACAGAGGATAGGGCATCGGAGCGATGATGCCAGGCGTCCGCCATCAGTGCACTGGAATCGATCCGTCTGGCATGAAACCTTGTGTACTGATACATGGCTTCTTTCGTCAGAATGGAGACAATCGCCGCCGCCAGAGCAAGCATTCCCGGCACTGCCAGCTGTATGTAATCCCCGCCGGTGATCTTTGTAACCGCCGAATAACCGATCCCCAGACCCGTAGCCGCCAGGATCGTGGCAAGCACGATAGCCGCCACACACTCCAGCCTCTCGTGACCATAGGGATGATCCTTGTCAGACGCTTTTCTGGAAATCCGAATACCGATGATGACCACGATGGTACTGAACACATCGGAAGCAGAGTGCACCGCATCGGAGATCATGGCGCCGGAGTGGGCAGTCACACCCGCGATCAGTTTAAAGACAGTCAACGCGAAATTTGCTATGATACTGACCGTGGAAACGTGCATCGCGGTCTTTTCAAAATCCTGTTCCCCGTTCGTCATATCTCCTCCTGTTTTCTCAGCGCGGCGGAGAATGCCGCTTTTTAGGCATTCTCCCGTGTGAGATGGATTTGCAAAGCAAATCCGGTACTTTCTTGGCGTCCCGTCCAATGGCGGGACGTCATTAGAAGTACTTCTCACACAGTGATCTCCGCCTTCATACCCAGAAGTTCTCTGTTCTCATTAAGAATCGGCTCCACAACTTCCTTGATGAACTTCTTGACCTGCAAAGGTGCGCGGCCCACATAACGGGAAGGCTCCATGGTCTTTTGCAGATCCTCCAGACTCATATTGAAAGCGGGATCCGCCGCGATCAGCTCCAGCAGATTGTTCTCTTTTCCCTCGCGCTTCACATTGGCGCCGGCGATCATGGACAGCTCCCTGATCTTCTCATGGAGTTCCTGCCTGTTTCCGCCCATCTTGACAGCGTCCATCATGATATTTTCCGTCGCCATGAAAGGCAGCTCGCTCATCAGGCGCTTCGTTATCACCTTATCGTATACAACCAGACCATCCACCACATTCAGGCACAGATCCAGAATACCATCCACCGCCAGAAATGCCTCCGGGATAGAAAGCCGCTTATTCGCAGAATCATCCAGAGTCCGCTCAAACCACTGGACAGCAGAGGTGATCGCCGGATTTAAGGCGTCCACCATCACAAACCGTGCCAGAGAAGCGATACGCTCACTGCGCATGGGGTTTCTCTTATAAGCCATGGCCGAGGAACCGATCTGACTCTTCTCAAAAGGCTCCTCCACCTCCTTCAGGTGCTGCAAAAGGCGGATATCGTTAGACATCTTGTGGGCGGAGGCCGCAATGCCAGCCAGTACGTTACAGACTCTGGTGTCCACCTTGCGGGAGTAGGTCTGTCCCGACACTGGATAGCATTTTGCAAATCCCATCTTCTCCGCGATCATGGGATCGATCTTATCTATGGTCTCCTGATCACCCTCAAAAAGCTCCAGGAAAGATGCCTGCGTGCCGGTAGTTCCCTTGGATCCCAGAAGCTTCATGCCGGAAAGCACATAGTCCAAATCCTCCAGGTCAAGGCAGAATTCCTGCGCCCACAGTGTGGCGCGCTTTCCCACGGTGGTGGGCTGTGCCGGCTGAAAATGCGTAAAGGCCAGCGTCGGCAGCGCCTTGTAGGTATCCGCGAAGTCGGCAAGCTTTGCGATCACATTGACCAGCTTCTTTTTCACCAGCTTCAGGGCCTCGTTCATCACGATGATATCCGTGTTGTCTCCCACATAGCAGGAGGTCGCTCCCAGATGGATGATCCCCGCCGCCTTGGGACACTGCTGCCCGTAGGCATAGACATGGCTCATCACGTCGTGGCGCACCTCTTTCTCCCTGGCCTTCGCCACCTCGTAGTTGATATCCTCCGCGTGCTCCTTGAGCTCATCGATCTGTTCTTTTGTGATAACAGGACTGCCGTTCTGTGAAAGTCCCAGTTCCATCTCCGTCTCCGCCAGCGCGATCCACAGCCGCCGCCAGGTCTTAAATTTCATATCGGGAGAAAAAATATACTGCATTTCCTTAGAAGCATAGCGTTCTGACAAGGGACTTACATATCTGTCTGTACTCATAATCATATTTCCTTTCCTTTATAAGATATGCCTTATTTTGCATTAAATTTCTTTTCGTACTCCTCCACCGTCTGCATGATCTCCTTGGCGTACTTCGGATACCGCTCCACCAACGCCTTGATATCTCTCTGGGAGGTACCCGCCACCACTTCCCGGTTATAATCCATACGCCGTCTTAAGGACTGTCTGCGGATGATCAGATTGTGCCTGATCTCCACCATCTCCTTGGGATCCAGAATAGCCTCCGTCTGATGCAGCCAGATTGCCGGATCCTGTATCTGATAGCATTTTAAGATCTGCAAAAGCTCCTGCTCGCTGTAATCCAGATCCAGTTCCGCCCTGCGGAATTTTTCACGTTCCTCCTTCTCGATCTGGTAATTCTCCCACATAGCAGCAAGCTCCTGCCCGCTGGAAGCGCCGTATTTCATATAGAGATACTCTAAGAGGTTGGTATTGTTCACGTAGCGGATCTTCACCTTATTCTGCAGCAGAATGATCTTATTGATCCCTGTCTCCACCCGTTTCAGTTCCCGTCTGGCATCCATATGCTTGACATAGATCATGGTGATCACCACTGCGGCAGC
>CAZUZZ010000010.1:0-16946 GCA_964625055.1 uncultured Bacteroides sp.
ATCTGTGAATAACTTCCTTTCTTAATATGTGTGTAAATGAGAGTCCTGTGATTGGTTATATATTAATAAATAATTTCGTAGTAATCATAATAATAGATGTTGATATGTGAATAACCCCATCTATTATATAATTTAAAAGGAAAAAAGAAAATGTTAAAGCTTTTAAAAGTGCAGGATAACCTGAGAATAAATCATAGGTTATCAACATTCTCTTTCTTACCTTTAAAATGACATTTATGTCATTAAACTATAATGCACATCGTTTAAACAGCGGTAGTATAAAAAATGTGTATAAAAATATTATGGAAGTATTTTTTTACGGATAACTTCTATTTTATTAAGAAGTTCCTCATTGGTTTCCATTTCTTCTGATATTTTTTTAATACCATGTATTACGGTAGTATGATCCTTTTTTCCAAGAATTTTAGCTATGCTCTGCAGAGGAGTTGCTGTCATGGTTCTGCAAAGATACATGACTACCTGTCTTGGCTGCACAAATTCTGAATTTCTTTTTTTAGAAGTGATATCTTCCGGATCTACTCCAAAGTGTTCTGCTACTACTTCTATAATAAGAGAGGGCGTAACGTCCTTCGGTTTGTCCGGATAGATCACATCTTTAAGAGCTTCCTCAGCATAATCAAAATTAATATCTACATTATTTAATTTAGAAAAAGCAATGATCTTATTTAAGGCTCCTTCCAGCTCTCTGATATTTGACTTGATGTTATCTGCAATATAACGTAAAACTTCATCATCGATTTCTTTGCTGTAATTTTCAGCATTTTTTCTTAAAATGGCCATTCTGGTCTCATAATCAGGAGGTTGTATGTCAGCGATCAGTCCCCATTCAAACCGGGAACGGAATCTTTCTTCCAGAGTTTCCATATCTTTAGGAGGTTTGTCAGAAGAAAGGATGATCTGTTTTCCTGCAGAATGCAAAGTGTTAAAAGTATGGAAAAATTCTTCCTGTGTGCTTTCTTTTCCGATGATAAATTGAATATCGTCTATCATGAGAATATCTACTGTTCTGTATTTTTCTCTCATATTGTTCATTTTGAGAGCGTCACCGCTTCGGATACAGTTGATCACTTCGTTTGTAAAATTCTCTGAGGTGACGTAGAGAACTTTCATTTTCGGATTTTTTTCCAGGATGAAATGTCCTACGGAATGCATCAAGTGTGTTTTACCGAGACCTGCGCCTCCATAAATATAGAGGGGATTGTAAACTTCTCCCGGAGATTCTGCCACAGCTAAAGCGGCAGAATGTGCCAGTTTATTATTGCTGCCGACAACGAAAGTATCAAATTTGTATTTAGGATTTAAATTTGTATTTTCATAATTATTGTTATAGAGATGCTTTTCTGCAGGAAGCACTTCTTTTTTCTGTTCTACAGCATCTTTTTCTAATATAAAAGAAATATCATAGGTATGATCCATCATTTCAGAAATGATGACTTTAAAAAAATTTTTATATTTAGAAGAGATATAATTGAGGGCGTGAGCCTGATCGGAAGGGATCATAATAATGACGGAGTCCTCTTTTACATCATAAAACTGAAGAGGTTTTACCCAGGTATCATAAGAAACGTCAGTAAGTTCATATTCTTTTCTGATCGTTTCTTTTATATCATTCCATTTTTCTTTAATAGAATCCATTAATCATAACCTCTTCGTTTGATAAAAACACATAATTAATCCCACATCGAAATTACCCTACAATATATAATAATATAAATATCATAAAATTTCAAATGTAAGTTAAGTTATCCACAAATAAAGTAAAAATGTGAATATCCTAAAAAGGGTTTACATATTTTAGGGAGGAAAAATAGATATGTGAATAAGTAAAATTGAGTTTGTTAACAGTTTTCACATGGATAAAAACGTTATTTCTAATTTTTTTCAACATATTTTCACAAAGTTATCCACATTTTATAAACATATTGTGGATTAGTTATGTTAAGTGTATATCTTTTGTAAATATGTTTTTTACCATAAAAAATCAAAAATATCCGCAGTTTTACTTGACGTTTTCCTGTTCATTATATATAATCAATATGTTGTTTTCCAAAAAGATAATAATAGGTTTACCTTATAAAAACGATAAGGTTTCTTGAAGGAGGTGTAATGGAATGAAAATGACGTTTCAGCCTAAAAAGAGGCATCGGTCTAAAGTTCATGGTTTTAGAAAGAGAATGAGTACCAAGGGTGGAAGAAAAGTCTTAGCTGCAAGACGTGCAAAGGGAAGAAAGAGATTATCAGCATAGGCCGCATTTATGTGGCCTATTTTTCTAACTAGGAAAGAAAGGTATAATCAGGATGATATTTTCTGAATCCTTGAAGAAAAATGCAGATTTCCAGAATGTTTATAGGAATGGTAAGAGTTACGCAAATAAATATTTAGTGATGTATGTATTGGAAAACAACAAAGAAATAAACAGACTGGGAATTTCCGCCAGCAAAAAGGTAGGAAACAGTGTAGTGAGACACCGTTTTGCCAGGCTGGTGAGAGAAAGTTACCGGCTACACGAAAATATATTTAATAGTGGTTTAGATATAGTAGTCGTTGCAAGAAAAGAAGCTTCCTCAGTCGGATACTGTGAGATTGAGAGCGCATTATTACATCTTTCGAAACTTCATCATATGATAAAAATATATTTTTATGATGAAGAGAATTGAAATTAGCGATGAAAAAAGTTATGATCTGTCTTATAAAACTCTATAGAAAATATATTTCTCCTATGAAGAGCACGAAGTGTCCTTATATTCCTACCTGCTCAGAGTATGGATTGGAAGCTATTGAGAAATATGGTGCCTTGAAAGGCGGATTTCTCGCTTTCTTTAGAATTTGCAGATGTAATCCCTTTTCAAAAGGAGGTTATGATCCTGTTCCTTAGAGACAGATGAAGACACTTATTTATTTTATGTCTAAGGAGGTAAATAATTTTGTCAGATATTTTATTGACCCAGGATACAGGAAAAATTATTGGTCCTGTAGCTAAATTATTGGGTTATATCATGGAAGGTATCTTCTATGTGATAGATAAAATAGGCATTCCTAATATTGGACTTGCTATTATTTTGTTTACTATCGTTATCTATCTTTTGTTGATGCCTCTTACGATCAAGCAGCAGAAATTTTCAAAGCTTTCTGCTAAAATGAATCCTGAATTGCAGGCAATTCAGGCAAAATATAAGAACAAAAAAGATAATGACTCCATGATGGCTATGAATATGGAAACAAAGGCTGTCTATGCAAAATATGGAGTATCTCCTTCCGGAAGCTGTGTGCAGCTTTTGATACAGATGCCTATTCTGCTGGCTCTTTATCGTGTTATTTACAATATTCCTGCGTATGTCGGTAAAGTAAAAGAAGCATTTTTCCCTCTGGTGGATAAGCTCATTGCAGAAAATGGAAGTGTAGAGTTTATTCAGAATTTTGAAAACGCCCGTATGTATACCAAACAGTTTGAGAATGAGAATTTCGTGGGCGGCGTTACCAGTTATGTACAAAATACCTTTGTTGATGTGCTGAATAAGGCTTCCAGTGCAGAATGGATCAGTTTGAAAGAAAATTTCTCTAATCTTTCTTCTGATATAGACCACACTTTATCCCTGCTTGACCAGTATAATAACTTTTTGGGATTAAGTATGTCTAATTCTCCTGCTTTTACCTTCAGTGAAGCGAGAGCTGCAGGATCCTTCTTAATGATGATTTCTGCTTTTATCATTCCGGTTTTAGCGGCGGCGACACAGTGGATCAATGTAAAATTAATGCCTCAACAGCCGACAAATACCGACAATGAACAGCAAAATACCATGGCGCAGTCCATGAAAACCATGAATATGGTAATGCCTGTTATGTCAGCAGTTTTTTGTTATACACTTCCCGCAGGTATGGGACTTTACTGGGTAGCCGGTGCAGTGGTGAGATCTATTCAGCAGGTTTTGATCAATAAGCATATCGATAAGATGGATCTTGATGAAGTAATCAAAAAGAATGAAGAAAAAGCCAAGAAAAAGATGGAAAAGGCCAGTGCTCAAGCAGAACAGATGGCAGCTTATGCAAATATGAATACCAAAAAAGTTGGTATGGCTTCCAAGGCTAAGGTTTCTACTACAAACCAGGAAGAAAAGAATGAAGTTGTTACAAAATCTACAGAAAATGTAGGAATGAATGCAAAGCCGGGTAGTATGATGGCTAAGGCAAATATGGTAAGAGATTATAACGAGAAGAACAATAAGTAGTGGATTGAAAATGGAGGTAAAAAATGGATTATATTGAAGTATCTGCAAAGACTGTTGATGATGCGATCACAGAAGCGTGTCAGAAATTTACCGTAACCAGCGATAAATTGGAATATGAAGTGATAGAGGAAGGAAAATCCGGATTGTTGGGAATCGGTGCAAAGCCTGCTGTCATTAAAGTAAGAGTAAAATCTTCTGTAGAAGATAAGGCAAAGGATTTTCTTAAGGATGTGTTTGCTGCTATGAATCTGACTGTAGTGGTGGATGTAAAATATAACGAAGTTGAAAGCACTATGGATGTGGATCTTTCCGGTGATGAAATGGGTATTTTGATCGGTAAGAGAGGACAGACTCTGGATTCTTTACAATATCTGGTATCTCTGGTGGTAAATAAGGATACGGAAAATTACATTCGGGTAAAGGTAGATACAGAAAATTATCGCAAGAGAAGAAAAGAGACACTGGAGAATCTGGCTAAGAATATTTCTTATAAAGTAAAGAGAACCAAGCGGCCTGTTTCTTTAGAACCTATGAATCCTTATGAGAGAAGGATCATTCACTCTGCTCTTCAAAATGACAGATATGTGACCACCTACAGTGAAGGAGATGAACCTTTCCGGCACGTGGTAGTGGTTCTGAAGAAATATGATAAGAACGATAAAAAGAATGAAAGAAACTATGACAGCAAGGATGATGAGTAAAGAGAATAAAAAATCGAGCGCGCAGGTGCTCGATTTTTTACTATAGTAGAGTGAGGATTTTATGAAAACAGATACGATCGCATCCATAGCCACTGCCGTTTCTGATTCCGGGATAGGCATCATCAGAGTGAGTGGTGAAGAGGCAATTTCTATTGTCCATAAAATATATCAGAATAAAAAGAAAGAATATGTGCTGCAAAGCTATGCATCTCATACAATTCACTATGGTTTTATCATGGAAGAAAACGGGAATATCATAGATGAAGTGATGGTATCTGTGATGAAAGCACCACGCAGTTATACGATGGAAGATACGGTGGAGATCAACTGTCATGGCGGTGCGTTGATGGTGAAAAAGATTCTTATGGCAGTGACAAAGGCGGGAGCCAGAATTGCAGAGCCGGGAGAATTTACGAAGCGGGCTTTTTTGAATGGCAGAATTGATTTATCCGAAGCGGAAGCTGTCATGGATGTCATTCACGCAAAAAATGAGTTTGCCTTAAAGTCTTCAGTGAATCAATTGAGAGGTTCTGTTTTTGAAAAAATAAAAGAACTTAGGGATAAGATTTTATATGAGATTGCCTTTATAGAGTCCGCGTTGGATGATCCGGAGCATATCAGTCTGGATGGGTATACAGACAGATTATCAGAACAGGCCATTTCTATTGCAAAAGAGCTGAAAAAACTTTTATCTTCTGCGGATGACGGCAGAATGTTAAAGGAAGGGATCCGTACTGTTATTGTAGGAAAACCGAATGCAGGAAAATCTTCTCTTTTGAATCTTTTAGTTGGTGAGGAACGTGCTATTGTCACAGATATTGCAGGAACTACCAGAGATACTCTGGAAGAAACGATAAATCTTGGAGATGTCACTTTGAATGTGATCGATACCGCAGGTATCAGAAATACAGAAGATACAGTAGAAAAAATAGGTGTGGAGCGGGCAAAAAAAATCTCTGAGAATGCGGATCTGATTTTGTATGTGATAGATTCTTCTATTCCTCTTGATGAAAACGATGAAGATATCGTAAGATTGATACAGGGAAGAAAAACAATCATTCTTTTTAATAAATCTGATCTGGAAGAAGTGGTTAAAAAAGAAGATGTAGAAATACTGCTGTCTGATACTTTCGAATCTGAAGAGAAAGAAAATATCTTTATGATCAAAATTTCTGCAAAAGAGAATGATGGTATGGATTTCCTGGTGGATTTGATCAAAGATATGTTTTTTAAGGGGCAGATTGAATTTAATGATGAAATTTATATTACGAATGCCCGTCATAAGGAAGCTCTTTTGGAGGCCCTTGAGAGTATACGTCAGGTTCAGGTCAGTTTAGAAAATGATATGCCGGAAGATTTTTATTCGATCGATCTGATGAGCGCATATGCTGCTCTTGGAAGGATCATCGGTGAGGAAGTCGGAGATGATCTGGTGAATGAGATTTTTTCAAAATTTTGTATGGGCAAGTAAGGAAGTGATCGTGTGTCAGAATTGAGAGAAAAAACAGATATCTGTGTTGTGGGTGCGGGTCATGCCGGATGTGAGGCGGCTCTTGCCTGTGCACGGCTTGGATTGGAGACTGTGATCTTTACGGTGAGTGTGGACAGTATTGCTCTGATGCCCTGTAATCCCAATGTGGGTGGCACTTCAAAGGGACATCTTGTGCGGGAGATCGATGCGCTTGGCGGCGAGATGGGAAAAAACATTGATAAGACTTTTATTCAATCTAAAATGTTAAACAGATCCAAAGGGCCGGCGGTACATTCTCTTCGGGCACAGGCGGATAAGGCGGAATATACCAGGGCCATGCGTAAAGTTTTGGAAAATCAGGAGCATCTGACCATCAAACAGGCGGAAGTCTGTGAGCTTCTGGTGGAAGATTGTGATGAAGTAAGAGGAGAAGAAAGTAAAACAAAAAAAATAATTGGTGTAAAGACTTTTACGGGAACTGTTTATGAATGCAAGGCGGTTATTCTCTGTACGGGCACTTATCTAAAGGCAAGATGCCTCTGTGGGGAAGCAATCACCTATACCGGTCCTAACGGTTTGCAGGCGGCGAACCATCTGACAGATTCTCTCTTAAATTTAGGAATTGAGATGAGGCGTTTTAAAACAGGCACACCGGCCAGGATGGACAGGCGCTCTCTGGATTTTTCTAAAATGGAGGAACAATTTGGTGATGAGAGGATCATTCCTTTTTCTTTTTCTACAGATCCGGAGGATGTGCAGATTGATCAGGTATCCTGCTATTTGACTTATACCAATGAGAAGACCCATGATATCATCAGAGCAAATCTTGACAGATCTCCCATTTATGCCGGTATCATCGAAGGGACAGGTCCCAGGTACTGTCCTTCCATAGAGGATAAGGTAGTAAAATTTGCAGATAAGGACAGGCATCAGGTTTTTATTGAACCGGAGGGACTTCATACCAATGAGATGTATGTGAGCGGAATGTCCTCCTCTCTTCCGGAAGATGTGCAGCTTGCCATGTACCGGACGGTACCGGGATTGGAAAATTGTAAGATAGTCAGAAATGCCTATGCGATTGAGTATGACTGTATCGATCCGAAGCAGTTGAATCCTACTTTGGAATTTAAGGATATCAGTGGACTTTTCAGCGGCGGACAGTTTAACGGCAGCAGCGGTTATGAGGAAGCGGCGGCACAGGGTCTGATTGCCGGTATCAATGCATCACTTTTTTTGCAGGGCAAAGAACAGATTGTACTCGATCGGTCGCAGGCTTATATCGGTGTGTTGATAGATGATCTGGTGACAAAGGAAAATTTTGAACCTTATCGGATGATGACTTCCAGAGCAGAGTATCGCCTTTTACTGCGTCAGGATAATGCGGATCTTCGTCTGCGTAAGATTGGTTATGAGGTTGGTCTGGTTTCTGAGGAGATTTATCAGAAAACATTACATAAGAAAGAACAGATCGAGCAAGAAGTACGGCGATTAAAGAATACGATAGTAGGCGCCTCCGGAAAAAATCAGGTTTTTCTGAAGGCTCATGAGAGCGCTCCCTTAAAGACAGGTGTAAGCCTGGCAGAACTGATCTGTCGCCCGGAGCTTACTTATGAAATGATTTCTGAGATAGATATTGAGAGAAAGCCTCTTCCTGCAGAAGTGACGGAGCAGGTAGAGATTGAAATCAAATATGAGGGTTATATTGACAGACAGTTAAAGCAGGTAGAGCATTATAAAAAGATGGAGAAAAAGAAGATTCCTTCAGATTTGGATTATAATGATGTGAGGAGTTTACGGTTGGAGGCAAGACAGAAGCTTATTGCTCACAGACCTGTCTCTGTCGGACAGGCTTCCAGAATATCAGGCGTTTCTCCTGCGGATATTTCTGTGCTTCTGGTATATTTGGAAAGTTATGGAAAATGATTTTTAGATAGAAAGGATAACAGGTGTAATTTTGAAAGCAGAACATATATCACAATTTGAAAAAGATTTAGAGGAGCTTTCTATTACATTATCTTCTGAACAGATGAATCAATTTATCAGATATTATGAAATGCTCGTAGAAAAAAATAAGGTTATGAACCTGACAACGATCACGGCATTTGATGAGGTACTGAAAAAACATTTTATTGACAGTTTATCTCTGGTGAAGGTCTGCAATTTAAAGGAAGCGATTTCTGTGATTGATGTGGGAACCGGTGCTGGTTTTCCGGGTATACCGCTTAAGATTGCTTTTCCGAATCTCAAAGTTACACTTTTGGATTCCTTGCAGAAAAGAGTGTTTTTTTTGCAGGAGGTTTCGGAAGCATTAGGGCTTTATGATGTAGAAGCAGTTCATGGCAGGGCAGAGGATTTTGCAAAACCAAGTCAGTTGAGAGAGAAATTTGATCTCTGTGTTTCCAGAGCTGTGGCAAATCTCTCTACGCTTTCGGAGTATTGTCTTCCTTATGTCAAGGTTGGCGGAAAATTTGTTTCCTATAAATCCGAGAAAGTTTCTATGGATTCAGGAAGGAATCTGACAGAAGCAGAACAGGCGGAGAATGCCATTACGGTTTTGGGAGGAAAGATGGTGGAACAAAAGAATTTTCTTTTACCTTCGTCTGATATTTCCAGAAAACTCATTGTGATAGAAAAATGCCGTCCGACTCCGAAGCAATATCCCCGGAAGGCCGGTACGGCAAATAAGAAACCATTATAAAAACATACGAAGCTGTTCAAGAACCTCATCAGGTGATTCGAGTTGTGGTAAGTGTTTTGTTTCTGGAATGTAATAATCCTCGATCGCTGCGTTATAATATTTATAATTTTCTATGATCGTATGAATGTCTTTTTCTTTTTCTCCGCCGATCATCAGGATGCTGTTATCAATTTCCTTGAGTTCGTGAAGAATATTCATATTCATATATTTTCCTGCGTAGCTTGCAAAAGCATATTTGGAATGATATCCGCCAAGATGGGCAGCCTCCAGATA
This sequence comes from uncultured Bacteroides sp., assembly GCA_964625055.1. Classification (GTDB taxonomy): domain Bacteria; phylum Bacillota; class Clostridia; order Lachnospirales; family Lachnospiraceae; genus UBA3282. The sequence goes on from CAZUZZ010000010.1 coordinate 9,392, forward strand.
ATTGAAAATATATTTATCTCGAACTTCATCCTGGTGATAAAAATAAGTTTTCCAAAATGTCTTTTCAATACTTGTCCTGTTGGAAAATAAGTGATAGACAAAGGTACCGATGACAGGTGTTTCAACAATAAGCTTCAACAGACTCGTTTGTTTGGAAGGAATCTGGTTTTGAAGATAAAGATTCTGTGGGTTGATACAGACGATCTTATTAAAAATATCGGGATAACTGTGACAAGCCATGATCACAAAAGAAATGGATTCTCCGGTCACCACAACAGAAGTTTTTCGGCCGATTACATTTTTTATGAAATCTGCGATGAGCTGTTCGTAAAGATTATTTGTGTAAGTCATCGCAGGTTTATCAGACATACCATATCCCAACAGGTCCAAAGAATAGATTTCATGTTTTTCTGTCAGGTTATTGATCAGTCTGTGGTATTCGTAGTTGGAACTTCCTATTGTCAGATCATGTATAAAAAGAAGCGGACTTCCACTGCCCTTTTTCTGATATCTGATTTTTCCGAAACGCCATTCATAATAAGCGTTTTCCGAATTATCCAAGAGATCTTTAGCTGTGCTAAGCGAGGTATGTACTCTGTTAATTCCGTGGATCGTGGCAATAGATGCTCCTGTCAATGTGATCCCGGTAGCAATTTTTTTAAGCATATTTTTATCCCTTCTGTATTCTTTATGAATAAATATATGAGAACAGTATACCATTTTTTCTCGTTCTTTTCCATAATATTCTTTTCTTAAACCTGGTTTTGGTATATAATAGCCGCAAGAGAAAAACAACCTTTAGAGTATATGGAGCAAACATGAATAAGGAAAATTCATCTGCAGAAGAGTTTCACATGAAACAATTTTCGGTACTTGATGTGCAGGAGAAGGAGAGACAGCGGATAGCGAGAGACTTACATGACAGTTCTCTTCAGGATCTTACTCACCTGATACATCAGGTAGAATTATGCTCTCTTTATATTGACGAGGATGCTGTGAAAGCAAAGTTGGAGCTTGCTACGATTGAGACAGGTCTTCGCAAAGTTATTGATGATATCAGAAACAGAATCTACGATCTCAGACCAATGACTTTTGATGATCTGGGTTTACGCGATACTCTTTTAAGTTTATTCTCTGCTTTAAACCATGATGGACATTTTGAAGTTTTGGCGGATATTGACGAGATAGACAGTGATTCAACAGATGAAGTTTTACTTATCATGTTGTATCGTATTATCCAGGAGTGTATGCAGAATGCTTTAAAGCATTCCAAGGGAGATCAAGTCAAAGTAAAATTAAAGGAGAGCGATAGTTTTTATTCTATAAAAGTAGAGGATAATGGAGTAGGTTTTGATTTAGCGGAAGCTTCAAAAAAGGACAGGCATTTTGGATTATGTGTTGTAAGAGAAAGGGTTTTTTTATTAAACGGAGAAATGCAAATTGATACGAAAAACGGAACTTCTATTATGATAGAAATTCCTAAAGAAAAATAAGGGGCAAATTTTATAATTAGGGGGTAGGTATATTTTATGGAACCAATCAAGGTGATGATTGCAGACGATCATAGTTTGATCAGAGAGGGGCTGAGACAACTATTAGAGTTTGATGGAAGTATCAAAGTAGTAGGAGAGGCATCTAATGGTGAAGAATGTCTTATAAAACTGGAGGAGTTTAATCCTGAGGTTTTATTATTGGATATCAATATGCCGGAGAAAAACGGAATAGATGTTTTGAAGCAGATGAAAGCTGATCAATCGCGGATTAAGGTTTTGATTTTAACAGTACATAATGAATTGGAATATCTTATAAGTGCGGTTGATATTGGAGTAGACGGATATATTTTGAAGGATTCTGAATCTTCTGAATTAAAAAAGGCGATTAGAGTGGTGCGGGATGGTGAAAGTTATATACAGCCAAAATTGATTCCTGCCATGAATAATCAACTTATAAATCGTGATGCAGATAAAGATAAAATTGATTCTTTGACAAACAGAGAACTGGAAGTTCTTGTACAGGTTGCAAATGGAATGTTCAATAAGGAAATTGCTACGAATTTGAACATTAGCGAGAGAACAGTAAAAAATCATATTTCTAATATTTTTAAGAAAATTGATGTTTCAGATAGAACGCAGGCGGCCGTTTTTGCTATAAAGAATAATATTATAAAATTATTTTAATGTTTCACGTGAAACATTTGGAAATAAGTGGTGTATTGACACAAGATAATGTTTCACGTGAAACAAATCGACCCAAGATATTGTAAAAAATTCCGTGAAACATCAAGAAAAGGATTCGTGAAACATTAAAATAGGGAGTTATATAGTGATAAATCAAGAAGCCTTGGAAAAAGTAGAGGAACTACTAGAAAAATACAAATTTGACAGGTGAAAAAGAATAAACAAATTAAAAAATAAAGAAAGAGGGGAAAGGTATGAAGATTGGAATATTGGGTGCAGGAGGGATTGCCTCCACTTTGGCAGAGACAATGAATAAGATGCCGGAGGTAGAATGTTATGGAGTAGCCTCCCGGGATTTTGAAAAAGCAAAAGCATTTGCAAAAGATTATGGTTTTGCTCATGCTTTTGGTTCCTATGAGGAAATGCTTGCAGATGAGAAAGTGGAGCTGATCTATATTGCGACGCCGCATTCCCACCACTATAGACATATGAAGATGTGTCTGGAAGCAGGAAAACATATACTTTGTGAGAAAAGCTTTACGGTGAACGCAAAGCAGGCAGAAGAAATCTTTTCACTTGCAAAGAAAAAAAATCTTCTTGTGACAGAGGCTATTTGGACTAGATATATGCCTTCGAGAAAAATGATAAATAATCTGCTTGATGAAAAGGTAATCGGAGATGTCACGAAGCTGACCGCAAATTTAAACTATCCTCTCTGTGATAAGGAGAGAATCGTAAAACCTGAACTTGCGGGCGGTGCACTTCTGGATGTAGGAATATATACCTTGAATTTCGCTTATATGCATTTTGGAGATGGCGTGAGAGAAATGCAGTCTGCCGCCCAGCTGACTGATGCGGGAGTGGATGGAGAGAATGGAATGTTGCTGCTCTATCAGGATGGCAGGATGGCAGTCCTAAATTCCGGAATCCATGGTAAGTCAGACAGTCAAGGTGTTTTCTACGGATCATCAGGATGTATGGTAGTACAAAATATCAATAATCCTGAACGGATAGAAATATATGATAAAGACAGGAATCTGATTCGAGAGATTGAGGTTCCTGAACAGATCAGTGGGTATGAGTATGAGATTCTGGAGACAATTTCCTGTATTAAAGATGGAAAACTGGAATGTCCCTCCATGCCTCATAAAGATTCCATCCAAATAATGCGCGTCATGGATGAGCTGAGAGAGTCATGGGGCGTAAGATATCCGGATGATATTGAGAGTGTGTAAATTTGGAAATTTATTTTATAGGTAGATTCTCACGTGGTTTAGTGATATAATCGTAAACGGACACAAAAAGAAAAAATAAAGGTAAGGTAAGTAAATGGGAAGAGCAATTGCAATAGCAAACCAAAAGGGCGGCGTTGGTAAGACAACGACAGCTATCAATCTATCGGCAGCATTGGCGGCAAAAGGAAAGAAAGTGCTGGTGATCGATGCAGATCCGCAGGGAAATACCACCAGTGGTTTTGGTGTTGAGAAGAATGATCTGGAGAATACGATTTATGAATTGTTTTTAAGTGAATGTTCTATCAACGAATGTATTTTAGCCGATGTGATACCTGGTGTCTCCATCATACCTTCGAACGTTAATCTGGCGGCTACGGAGATTGAGCTGATCGGCGTAGATAAAAAAGAATTTATTCTAAAAAATGAAATTGATTGGATCAAGGACAAGTATGACTTTATCATGATCGATTGTCCTCCTTCTTTAAATTTTCTGACGATCAATTCTATGACCACCGCGGACACTGTGCTGGTTCCGATCCAATGTGAGTACTATGCGCTGGAAGGATTAAGCCAGTTGATACATACGGTCAATCTTGTAAAAGAGAGACTGAATCCGGATCTCGACATGGAGGGTGTAGTTTTTACCATGTATGATTCCAGAACAAATCTCTCCATGCAGGTGGTGGAGAATGTAAAGCAGCATATTAAACAGAATGTATATAATACTTTGATACCCAGAAATATCCGATTGGCGGAGGCGCCGAGTTATGGTATGCCCATCAATATGTATGATTCGAAATCTGCAGGGGCGGAGGCTTATATGCAGCTGGCAGATGAAGTGATCGCCAGAAAGGTGGTGTAGAGATGGCAAAAGCAGCAAGAGGGTTGGGAAAGGGACTGGATTCCCTGATACCGGCAGCAGTACCTAAGGCAGAATCTGCAAGTCCGGCAGAAAAAACAGAAGACAGTGGGAATGGTACATACGTTAAAATTACCAAGGTTGAACCGAACAGAGAACAGCCGAGAAAGAATTTTGATGAGGATGCTTTGCAGGAGTTAGCAGATTCTATTAAGCAATATGGTATTGTAGAACCTCTTATCGTTCAGGACAGAAAGACCCACTATGAGATCATAGCCGGAGAACGTCGTTGGCGGGCAGCCAAATTGGCAGGGTTAAAAGAGGTGCCGGTCATCGTTCGGAATTATACGGAACAGGAGATCGTGGAGATTTCACTGATCGAAAATATTCAGAGAGAGGATCTGAATCCCATTGAAGAAGCGCAGGCATATAAGAGACTGCTTACGGAATTTAATCTGAAACAGGATGAGGTTGCGGAGAGAGTATCTAAGAGCAGGACAGCGGTTACGAACTCTATGCGTCTTCTGAAATTATGTGAGGAAGTGCAGCAGATGATCATAGATGACATGATCACTACAGGGCACGCCAGGGCATTGATATCGATTGAGGATCCGGAGCAGCAGTACACGATAGCACAAAAGGTTTTTGACGAAAAACTGAGCGTTCGTGACGTTGAAAAACTGGTGAAGGGCTTGAATAAACCGGAGAAGACCAAGAAAGAGGTTGTGGAAGATAAAGCTCTGGAAGCAATCTATCAGGATCTGGAGGAAAAGCTGAAACAGTCCCTTGGAACTAAGGTCGCTATCTCTTCTAAGGGAGCCGGAGCCGGTAAGCTGGAAATAGAATTTTATACTCATGATGACCTGGAGAAGATCACGGATTTGTTGACCGGAAAGTAATATAGAGAGGCTAAGGATAAATGAATTATAATTTACTGAATGATATAGGGCTTGGCGGCATGGATCTGTCTTATCTGTTCATTGGCGCGTTTGCAGTGATTCTTCTTTTACTTATCATAGTGATCGTGCTTGCGGTCAAGCTGGGAAAATTATCTAAGAAATATAAAATGTTCATGGGCGGTAAGAACGCAAAAAGTCTGGAAAAGGATATCATGGGACTTTATGAGGATAATAAACTGATAAAGGTATCCATGGATAAAAACAGAAAAGACATTGAGAGTCTGTACAAAAAATTTGAGGGCGCTTTCCAAAAGATTGGTATCGTAAAGTACGATGCTTACAGTCAGATGGGCGGGCAGCTCAGTTTTTCTCTGGCTCTGTTGGATGAAAATGATAACGGCTTTGTTTTAAACTCTGTTCACAGTGCGGACGGCTGTTATAATTACACAAAGGAAATAAGAGAAGGATTGTGTGATATCTCTTTGGGAGATGAAGAGAAAAAAGCATTGGATATTGCTATGGATCTGCATTAGGTCCGAAATCAAAGGGATGAAGATACGATGAGACTGTGCAAAGTAGATGATCTGAAAGGAACAGAGGTCCTGGCGAAAGATGCCATGACATTGGAATACAAGGTTTTACTTTCGGCAGGCACACTTCTGAAACCGGAATACATCGAGAAACTGAAAGAGCTGAATATCCGGGATGTATATGTGGAGGAGGAAGTGCCGGATACAAAGCAGGTGGCAATTCTGAAAGAAGAGGTTGAAGCGGACTTCAGATCGAAAGTAAAAAGTATTTTAGAGAAGCATACTTACAGTCATAATGAAAAATTAATGGAGCTGAGTCAGACAGCAGATTATATTATCACGAATATTTTGCAGGAAGAAGAGGTCGTGGAAAAAATTTATGATATCAAAGAGAGAAGCTCCGATATCTATGAACATTCGATCAATCTCTGTAGTCTGGCTACGCTTGTTGCGCTTAGGATGGAATTGTCACAGGATACCGTACACGATATAGGTGTGAGCAGTCTTCTCCATGATCTTGGATTACGGTATCTGTCGATTCCGTATGAGAACCAGAATTTGGATGAACTTTCGGAATCAGAATATGTAGAGTATAAAAAACATCCCATTTACGGTTATTCAGCTCTTCGTGACGAAAATTGGATATCAGAAGCCGTAAAAAATATGATATTATATCATCATGAGCGTTTGGATGGCTCCGGATATCCATTAAAAGCAACTGACATATCCAGAGAATGTCGCATTATACAGATCTGTGAGGCTTTTGATGAAATGATCTGCGGAATCGGTTGTAGGCGGATGAAGGTTTATGAGGCCGTAAGATATCTGCAGCTTAATAAGGATATAAAATTTGACGGGAAAATTGTCGATATTCTTTTGGAGTTTACCGCAGTATATCCGGCGGGATCGGTTGTCTTGACAAATGAGGGAGAGACGGGTATTGTACTTTATCAGAATAAGCAGTACCCGGACCGACCGGTGATCCGTATTACCAAGGACAGAAACGGAACGGCAGTGGACGTGGTCAAAGATCTGACGGAATATAATGATCTGTATATTGATGAAGTAAAATAGAAAGGACATGGATTATGATCGACATTAAATTTTTAAGGGAGAATCCCGAGGCAGTTAAGGAAAACATCAGAAAAAAATTCCAGGAGCAGAAGCTCCCTCTGGTGGATGAGGTCATCGCGCTGGATGCAGAGGTAAGAGCTGCACAGCAGGAAGCTGATGAGATCCGCGCAAAAAGGAATAAGATATCTAAAGAGATCGGTGCACTGATGGGGCAGGGAAAGAAGGAGGAAGCTGAGGCGAAAAAGGCCGAGGTGGCAGCCGGTGCGGCGAGACTTACTGAATTGGAAGCAAAAGAGAATGATCTTCGGGAAAAGATCAAGAAAGATATGATGACGATTCCGAATATCATAGATCCCTCTGTACCGATCGGAAAGGATGATACAGAGAATGTGGAAATTCAAAAATACGGTGATCCTGTGATACCCGATTTTGAAATCCCTTATCATACAGAGATCATGGAACGTTTTCACGGTGTGGATATGGACGCTGCCGGACGTGTGGCCGGAAATGGTTTTTACTATCTGATGGGTGATATTGCGAGACTGCACTCTGCGGTGATCGCTTATGCGCGTGATTTTATGATCGGCAGAGGTTTCACCTATTGTGTACCGCCCTTTATGATTCGGAGCGCTGTGGTAGACGGCGTTATGAGTTTTGCAGAGATGGACGCTATGATGTATAAGATCGAGGGAGAAGATTTATACTTGATTGGTACATCAGAACATTCCATGATCGGTAAATTTATTGATACGATCATTCCGGAGGAGGAGCTTCCTCATAC
>CAZUZZ010000010.1:16956-17582 GCA_964625055.1 uncultured Bacteroides sp.
TTTTTCCGTAAGGAGAAAGGCGCGCACGGCATAGAGGAGAGAGGAGTATACCGGATTCATCAGTTTGAGAAGCAGGAAATGATCGTAGTATGTAAGCCTGAGGAATCTCCGATGTGGTTTGATAAACTTTGGCAGAATACCGTGGATCTGTTCCGTTCTCTGGATATTCCGGTAAGAACGATAGAGTGCTGCTCCGGCGATCTGGCTGATTTAAAAGTGAAATCCTATGATGTGGAGGCATGGTCTCCCAGACAAAAGAAATATTTTGAGGTCGGAAGCTGCTCCAATTTAGGAGACGCCCAGGCAAGAAGACTTCGCATCCGCGTAAACGGAGAGAGCGGGAAATATTTTGCACATACATTGAATAATACTGTAGTGGCGCCGCCCAGAATGTTGATAGCCTTTTTGGAAAACAATCTGCAGGCTGATGGCTCTGTCCGTATTCCGGAAGTGCTGCGTCCTTATATGGGAGGCATATCAGAGATACGTTAAACGATTGCGCTGCGCTTAAAGGAGGTGAGATCTTTGCACAAATATATGCGGGCGATTGGATTCAGCAAGCTGAGTGACAGGCGGGAGGAACAGCGTCTGATCACAGATATCATAATGAATGCCACATACCGTTC
>CAZUZZ010000011.1:0-17319 GCA_964625055.1 uncultured Bacteroides sp.
AGAGCGTCCTGGATTTATAATGAGATGGATTTTGGTCTGTCTGACAGCCGCATGGACGGTGTGAGAGAGGAATTGATCAAGTATCTGTAGTGATACGTTTATAAGTTTGATAAAGTAAAATATCCCCTTCTTCTATTACGATACTATCTGTAGGCAGAATGACAGCGCCTTTTCGCACAAAGGCAATCACATCGATTCCAAAGACCGATTCTATTTGCTGCACGGATTGATGCAGAAAAGGGCTGTGGATGTCTACGCTAATGCTGACGGTTCCCTTGACGCCGGTGTTTACCTCATTTTGGTTTTGAAATTGTGTATATTGCTCTACAAATCCGGCCGAAATGATTCCTGTAGGAATTGCCACTGCGCCTACGCCTAAAAAGGATATTAAAATTGCCATGATTCTTCCCAGTACGGTTATCGGGTAAATATCGCCGTAACCTACCGTAAGTATGGTTGATATGCTCCACCACATACCAGAAAAGGCATTATTGAAAACATCCGGCTGTACATCATGTTCCGCGCTGTACATACACAGGGAAGAGGCCATCATCAGCACCAGGATGATAAAGACGGATGAGATGATCTGATTTCTTTTTACGTACAAAACAGATGTAATGACATTAAAAGAATCATAATAGGCATTGATCCTGAACAGGTGGAATATTCTGACCACTCTCAGCATTCTGAAAACGACAAATCCTGACAGAAAAAAGAAGGGGAGAATGGTACACAGATCCACGATTCCGTCAAAAGAGAGGAGGAAGCGGAGTACCGCCTTTATTCCCGATTGGTCAGGATATAGATATTCCGCGGTCCATATCCGCAGAATATACTCTATACAGAATATAACAACCGTAACTGCTTCTATGCCCCTGAAGATTGCGGTATACCGATTCAGTTGCTCAAAGGTCTCCATAAACAGAATTGAAAGGTTCACCAGAATCGTTGCAACGATAAATATGTCAAAGGCTCTGCTTATGAAATCATCCTTTTTACCGATCTGTATAATATCAAAAATACGTTTCTTTATTTTTTCATTAATAAAAAGTTTGTGCATATTGATTTCCTATGGCCTGCGCTTTCTGCTAGATAAGTCTATTATACCATATCTCAGATGCCATTATGGTGAAATATTTTTAGAAAGAATTGCAACGCAATTCTTTGGTCGCAGGATGCTGATCCTGCGACGATTATACCACGGTTTCGTTGACAATTCACCTGAAATGCGCTACCGTAATGCTATGAGAAAAACCATAAAAAACGCAGTAATCATTCTATTGCTTTTAACCTTAAGTGCTTCCACCGCTCTTTTGACATATCTGCACTTTTTTGCGGAAGGTGACAGGGATCTTTCGGGGGAGTGGACTACCGATCTGGATATGACAGAATATGCCGCAGTCACGGCTCTTAACTGGCTGCAGGATATAGAAGCCATTTCTATTTCTCTGGAGGATATGGATTCCTATATGCCGGAATTGACTGTGCAAGTCAATATGACTTTAGAGCAGACAGGGCGTTCTGCGGGGACTTTCCAATGCAATGTCTCACAGGAAAACTATGATGCCTGTGAGCAGGAGGCTTATGAGGCATTTGCCGCGGCGTTTCAGGATCTTTTGGCTGAGAGGCTTCGCATGGCAGGATATACGGGCAGTATGGACGAGGATGCGATCGAGGAACTGGTGACCGAAACCTTTGGGATGTCCACGGTCTCTTATTTGATGTCCTGCGGACCGGAGCTGCTTCCTTCTCTGGAAGAGCTGCAGGCTGCATATGACGGCAGCGGTACTTATGAAGCGGCAGACGGCATACTGACCAGACAGTTTGAGAACGGACAAGGTGCCTCCACAAAGGTGGAAAATTATATCCGGGAGGATACTGTTCTGATCCTGTCAGAAGAGATCGGTTCTGTCCCCGCCGGTTTTTCGGCGGATGATTATCCTGTGATGTACATCTTGAATCAACCCACAGACTGAGCGGGGAAGGAGATTTCATGAAAACAATTCCACAGAAAATGAGTTCCCTTATATTGTCCGTGATTTTGATCTTTTCTCTTCTGCCGATCAGGGCAGAGGCAAGCTTTGAGATTCCCGGAAGCTGCCGGGTAGAGACGGATACCGGCGATGCCGGTACGGTAAAAACACTGGATTATGCCTATGATGACAATACTTATTTCTCCCTGCGGGATATCGCTATGCTTCTTAAGGATACGGAGAAGGACTTTTCTCTGAAGATTACGGGCAATACCGTCTCCCTGGATATGGGAAATGCCTATGAGCCTCTGGAAGTGGAAAATACCCCATGGGAAGACGATGAAAATCCGGATATCGCTCTGCGGCGGAATGAGTTTAAGGTAAATGAAGAGACGGTATTCTATTATACATTGATCATGCAGCTTCCTTCCGGCGATTACGACTGCTTCATGATGGCGGCGGACCTGGCGATGATCCTGGATGTGAATATCACGGTTCCAGCGGCGGGGGCTCTGCAGATTCATACGCAGGAGCCTTTCGATATCTCTCCTGCCGCGCTGGAAGAAGCCGGGTACTTTTACGGTGTCAACAGTGTGTTGGCAGGGGACGCCACCACCGGGGAGATTTATTATCAGTATCAATCCGATATGTCCTATCCCGTTGCCAGCACGTCCAAGCTCATGACCTGTCTGCTGACTATGGAGGCCATCTCGACGGGACAGCTTGCCCTTGATGAGCCGGTCACGATCTCCGATGCGGTTCAGTCGCTGGCTGACTCAAGCGACGGGGTCATTCCCCTGAAAGCCGGGGAACAGATCACCGTGCAGGAACTTTTGGTGGGTGCTCTTCTGCCCTCCAGCAATGAATGCGCCCTGTGTCTGGCGGAAGCCATTGCCGGTTCGGAGGAGGCTTTTGTCGGAATGATGAATCAGAAGGCGCAGGAGCTTGGACTTTCCCGGACAATCTTTTACAACAGCAACGGGCTGCCCTCCTACACGAAGGATTTTGTCCCGGCAAAGCGTCAAAACAGTATGAGCGCGGAGGATATGTTCCGGCTGGTATCTTACCTTTTGAAGGTCTATCCTCAGATCACAGACATCACTTCTATGGAAGAGGCGGTTATAGAGTCCCTCGACCTTGAGGTGAAAAATACCAATCCGCTTCTAAGAAATCTGCCGGAAGTCACCGGATTAAAGACAGGGACCACCAACAGAGCCGGGGCCTGTCTGGTCACATCCTTGACTGTGGATGACGGTGATCAGGAACATGATCTGGTAGTGATCGTTCTGGGCACGGAAGACTCCATAGAGAGAGGGCGCGTTTCGGGATTGCTGGCAAGATATGCTCTGTATGCTTTTGATGCGGGGGCAGAAAACATGGAGGCCGGGGCCGCTGAACGGTCTCCCGGGAATTTACCCGTACACGCCGAGGCGGCGGTGGATCAGATTATTGGGACGGCAAAGAAAAAGAGATAAAGAGATTACATTTTGGAAGGAAACCGGAAAGGAAACAGACATGGGCAATAAAATCAGAATAAACAGGAGATTTTTCATACTTTTTATCCTGGGGATCTTACTTTGCGGTGCGTGCATGGGAAGTGTCGGCATAACGGCTAGAGCCGAAGAGCAGACATTTGCCATGGATGCCAGGCTGCTTCCCTCAAACCAGTCTGTTTATGAGATTCAGGTGAAAGTGGAAAATCAGGGGCAGGATTGGGAAGGAACTGTGCGGCTGAGGATGTCCTATTATGGTATATTAAATGATTGTGCTTATGATACGGAACTGTCCCTGCCGCAGGGCAGTACAAAGCAGTTTATAGTCAGGGTGCCGAAAGACACGGTGGACCGCACAGACGGGGTAGTACAGATAACTCTTTTGGATAAAAGTGGAAATATTACGGCGCAGAAAGAATTCGGACGGCTTCTGCAGGGGGAGGCGGACGCTCTGACTATGGGGATCCTGAGTGATAACTACAGGTTGTTGTCCTATCTGGATATGGGTGGAAATGAAATTTACTATAATGGTAAGAACTACCCGATAAAACTTGAGGAACTGAATCCGGACAAGCTGGCGGATTCTCTGGATGCCCTCAATTATCTGGTGATCGACAGCTATAACACCGGTGTTCTGTCGGATCAGACACTGGACAATATCATGCAGTGGATGGATGATGGAGGAAAGCTGATCATAGGTACTGGAAGCGATGCCGAAGAGGTACTTTCCGGTTTGGATGATCTGGAAGTACGATGTGCCAGAGTCTATGATCCGGGAGCAGGACCAAACATCTTTACTGATTTAGTGGATGTATCGAAGCTTCCTATGGCGGAACTGATAGATGTGAGCGGCAAGTATAATGAGGGATATCAGGTTTTTGGCCTGATATGTTCTCAGAGAAACGGTGCAGTGGAGATCCTGCCATACTCTCTGTCGGAAGTGGCGCAGATGAACGCCGCGGGCGATTATGAACAACAGAGCAGTTTCGTGGAGAGCGTACTGTGGCAGGTTAATGATTATGCAAATACTTATGGATCGGGTCAATACACTTATAATTATGACAACAAGTATCTTTTTACAGAGGTCAACGGCTATTTGGGAAATGGAAACAGCCGTCTGCAGTTTGGCGGGCTGAAGCTGATCGTGATCCTGTATGTGATCTTTGTAGGCCCCATTCTGTACCTGATCCTGCGTTTCGCAAAGAAACGGGATCTCTACTGGATCGCGGTGCCTGTAACGACACTCGTGGGAATCTTTCTGGTGTACTTGGCGGGAAGAGGGTTCGAGGTGGTGAGCACCAATGTATATTCCGTGACGGTAGAGAATCTGAATGACAGGGAAAATGCCCGGACTTACCTGCGCTGCTATGATGCCGGACATAAAGAGTGGGAACTGCGTCTTGCGGAAGGATATGAATACGCGGGACCTTTGGAGGAAAACCATTACAGAAGCAATGATGACGCCGATTATTATTATCACATCCGAAAGGAAGGCGACAGGTTTTTCTTTGGCATTGATCCGTCTATGGGTTTTGAAGATGGCTATTTTCAGGCAGGGATCTCCGGGGAGGCGGAAGATGGCAGTATTTACGGTGAAGTGCAGATTCATAGTAAGCAGGGTATTAGCGGAAGGATAGTCAATGAAACCAAACGGGATTTTAAATATTTTGCAGTGAGCACGGGCGAGAATCTGTTTGTGTATAAAGATCTCCCGGCAGGAGCGGAGGTCAGACTGGAGGCATTGGAAGCGGTATATGATAATGACGGTGGCTATTATAATGGCGTGTCCGGCTACTGTTATAGCTTTTTGCGGGATGTCCAGAAGGGTGAAATGGCGAAAGATGTGGATACCCTGACTGCTTTGGGTATGGGAATCCTGTCTGCGTATTCCACAGAAGATCCCAATGCGACGGTGATCGTCGGGGTGACTGAGGACTGGGATAAGACGGTGGATGATCGCTGCAGTGAGATGTCATATGGATGTCTCTATGCGGTGCAATAGGGGGTAGTATGCTGTATATTAATGATCTGACAAAGAATTATGGTACTTTTACGGCGGTGAATCATTTGTCGCTGCATATTCCTGAGGGAGATCTGTTTGGCTTTGTAGGTCCCAACGGTGCGGGAAAGACGACCACAATACGGATCGTCTGCGGACTGCTGCGGGCGAGCGGCGGTTCGGTAAGGATCGGCAGCACGGCGGCGGCTGTGGGAAGCAAAGAGATGAAAAGGATGATCGGTTATGTACCCGATTTTTTTGGCGTATATGACAATCTGAAAGTGCGGGAATATATGGATATGTATGGTTCCATGTATGGAATGTATTCCAGGGATATTGCCAAACTGACAGATGATCTGCTGGAGTTAGTCAATCTTTCGGATAAAAAGGAAGTTTATGTGGACACGCTCTCCCGCGGGATGAAACAGCGCCTCTGCGTGGCAAGGGCTCTGCTGCATAACCCCAGACTGCTGATTTTGGACGAGCCAAGCTCGGGGCTTGATCCCAGAGCCAGGGTGGAAATGAAAGAATTACTGAAAAATCTTCACTCTATGGGAAAGACCATTGTGATCAGTTCTCACATTCTTTCAGAGCTTTCGGAGATGTGCAACAGTATCGGGATCATGAACCACGGTCAATTGATCACGGCCGGCAGGATCGAGTATATCATGCAGCAGATATCAGGCGGGAAAAAGATGCATATCCAGATTGCTTCCGGCATGGAGACCGCCATCAGGATACTGAAGGAGCAGGTGGGGGCCCGGATAGAGTCTGTCAGAGAAAATGAGATCATTATGCTGTTTAATGGTGCAGATGAGGAGATCAGTGCGCTGATCGGACTTATGCTTCAAAATCATGTGGTTCTTGGGGGATTTTACAGAGAGGAAGGCAGTCTGGAATCCTTGTTTATGCAGGTGACAGGAGGTGGCGCACAGTGAGATTAAAATGGAATCCTATTGTGAAGAAGGATCTGCAGGTAACCGCCCGCAGTATGCGTTTAAGCTGGGGACTGTTTGCCTATGAAGCGGTACTGACAATGACTTTTCTTCTGGCGTTGTCGATCATACAGGAGGAGAGCAGAAGCTTTTACAGCAGCAGTAATGTTTATGGCTATCTGATCTATCTGTTTCCGGCGCTTTCCATTGCGCAGGTGTGTATTGTCGCACTGGTGGTACCCGTCATGACAGCCTCTGCCATCTCAGGGGAGAAGGAGCGGCAGACTTTTGATATTATGTTAACTACGTGTATGTCTCCTTTTTCCATTGTTCTGGGGAAGGTGATGTCTGCGGTGCTGCGCATCTTGTTTTTTGTGGTTGCCGGAATGCCGATCATGGCGCTTGCTTTTGTGGTGGGAGGCCTCAGCTGGAGTTATCTGTTTTACTTTGTACTTACCATTATTCTTTTGTCGGTATTTTCGGGCAGTATAGGAATCCTTTGTTCCGCTTTCTGCCGCCGGTCTATAACGGCTGTTATATTATCCTATGTATTCTATTTTGGTGTTTATGGATTGACATTCCTACCTATGATATTGCGGCTGTTTCTGTCGCAGGCGGAAAAGATGGGAGAATCTATGCTGATCCTGCTGTTCAATCCTATCATATTTTATGAGGAGTTTTTCATGCAGCTTATGACAGGCGAATCACTTTTCGGTGCGAAAGGCTCTAATTTTTCAAGGAGCGAAGTGGGATTTTTAACCTATCATTTATCACAGGGCAGGACATGGATGTTTTTATCCGCCATATGTATTTTGCTGTTATCTTTCCTGCTTTTGCTGGCAGCCGCATGGAAGGTCAATCCCATGCATGACTCATCGGGCGGGAAACGCAAAAAACAGAATGTTCAGGTATAAGAACAGGTTGAGAGAAAAAAGCGGGTATTTGTATGGAGCAGAGTGAGTTTCTTAAGATAATACGGGCCTGCCGGCGCAGGATGTATCTTGCAGATTTTTTAAAAAAATCGTTTTTCGCGCTGAGTATTGGCGCAGTGGCAGGGATCATTTTTCAGGCGGTGGCGCTTTTTGTGCCTTTTTACTATGCAGGTCTATATATGATGCTGGCGTTTATTCTGGCAGAGCTGTCGGTGCTTGCGGTGATGATTTTCAGGCGGACGACCATGGAGCAGGCAGCTCTTCGGATGGACGGCTTCGGTTTTGAGGAGCGGATCGTCACGGCTTATGAACATCTGGATCAAGAGGGGGGCCTGGTCGGACTTCAGCGGGAGGACGCTATGAGGCAGTTAAGGGAGCATCGGGACAGGATTAAAATTCCCGTTGTGCCTCCCCTGAAAAGGATCGCCCTGTTCTTGTTGCTGCTTATGTTTTCCGTGGGTCTTTCCCTGCTTCCTTCCGCAGCAAAAGACCGTGCCGGAGAACTGCACAGCATAAAGAAAGAGGCGCAGGAGAAAGAGGATGAGATAGAAGAGGTCATGGAAGAGCTGGAGCAGCTTGAGCAGGAGAAATTGACTAAGGAGCAGCAGGAGGCACTTCAGGAAATGATAAAGAGCCTTGAATCCTCACTTTCCGAGTATCAGCAGGCTGTCTCAGAGGAGATGCTGACAGCGGCGTCCCAGAAGCTGAACTATAAATACGAGAATATGAGCAGTCAATTATCCGATATCGTTCAGGATATGCAAAACGGTGCGGGAGTTTCCGTTGCATCGGCGGACGCTATGCAGGAATTGGCCGAGCAGCTCGGGAAGATGAGCGGAATGAAGCTTGCCGAGAATGATTCCGGAGCAGGACAGGGCGGAGCGAACGGAGATAAGCAGAAGGGGCAGAAGGGCGACGGTGACGGGAACGGACAAAGCGGAGATGGTGACGGAAGCGGACAAGGCGGCAGCGGTGACGGGAACGGTCAAAACGGACAGAGCGGGGATGGCAGCGGAAGCGGTCAGAACGGGCAGGGCGAAGGCAGCGGTTCCGGAGGCGGCAGAGGCGAAGGCAGCAGCGGTACGCCCCACGATTATGTCAGCGTTCCAAATACTGTCGCAGACAGCGGGAATCTCACGGGAAATGTCGAAGGTCATGAGAATGCAGAGTATTTTCGTGCCCAGAACGGCTTGAACTGGGAAGGGGAGCATACATCCTTTGAGTCGGTGATCGGAAGCTATGAGCAGAATGCTTATGAGGGGATTGCGGCTGACCGGTACCCCAGCGGCATGGAGGACATTATAAAAGAATATTTCGCAAGTTTTAATAATTAAAAAAGTCAGATTGGGAGGAGAAAGGGATATGGCTGAGTTAGACAGGAGCAGACTTCAGGATCCGGCATATATGGCACAGCGGATCGCCGCGTGTGAAAGGGAGATACAGAAGGGGATCATCGGACAGGGCGAACTCATCAGGCAGGTGATACTGGCGATGCTTACAGGCGGCAATGTGCTTTTAGAGGGTATGCCGGGACTGGGCAAAACCAGACTGGTCAGTACCATTGGCAAGGTCTTTGATCTGTCTTTTAAAAGGATTCAGTTCACCCCGGATCTGATGCCCAGCGATGTGACCGGTACAAACATTATTATCAAGAACGAACAGGGCAGCTCCTTCTCCTTTGAGCGGGGACCTGTTTTTGCAAATCTGATCCTGGCGGATGAGATCAACCGTGCCACGCCCAAAACACAGTCGGCGCTGTTGGAGGCAATGCAGGAACATACGGTGACTGTGGGCAATGTCAGCCATGTGCTTCATGAGCCCTTCTTTGTGCTGGCGACCCAGAATCCCATAGAAAGCGAGGGAACTTATCCATTGCCGGAGGCGCAGCTTGACCGTTTCATGTTCAAGCTGTTAGTGCGGTTCCCCACCAGGGAGGAACTGAAGGGGATCGTTGCACTCACGGAAGGGAGCAGGGAGCCTGTCATTGAAAAGCAGATGGACGGTGAGGGGCTTTTGGCGGCAAGAGCGCTGGTAAACCAGATTCCGATCGCGGACGCGGTGATGGATTATCTGCTGGAGATTGTCATGGAGACTCATGTTCCCAATCCCCACATCAGAGAGGGGGCAAGTCCCAGAGCGGCGCAGGCGTTGATCCGCGCCGCCAGGGCGCAGGCGTTCTTAGAAGGGCGCTTTAATGTCTCTTTCCAGGATGTGAGGGAAGCCGCCTATCCGGTTCTCAGACATCGGATCATTCCGGGTTTTGATGCCATCAGCGCGGGGATTACCGAGGATGATATCATTACAAGGATTCTGGGTGCAAAAGCGGCTATGACGGGCAGATAGGAGTGAATGGGG
The DNA here is from genome assembly GCA_964625055.1 of uncultured Bacteroides sp. Taxonomy (GTDB): domain Bacteria; phylum Bacillota; class Clostridia; order Lachnospirales; family Lachnospiraceae; genus UBA3282. Next base: position 9,688 of record CAZUZZ010000011.1, read on the forward strand.
AATTATGATGCTGGACGCTGCTTTTTTTGACAAGCTGTCAAGACTCCGGCTTGCTATGGGACACAGAACTTCCATGAATCTGACCGGAAACCGTAAATCCATACAGAAGGGCTCTTCCATGGAGTTTTCGGATTTCAGAGAGTATATACCGGGAGATGATATACGCCGTATTGATTGGAACGCTTATGGACGTCTGGACAGGCTTTATGTGAAGGAATACATGGAGGAGAAGGAGGCGGTCGTTTCCATTCTGATCGATACCAGCGCTTCCATGAATTACGGAGCGAAGAAAAAGAGTGAGCTGGCCTGTATGCTGGCAGCGGCTTTTTCTTATATGGGATTAAACAATATGGATCGCGTCATGCTCTATGATATGAGCAGAATGCGGCAGCCTTTTGTGGCGGAGGGCGGGAAGAGAGCCCTGCCCCGGATGGCGGACTGGCTGGAACAGTGTGCCTTTGAGGGAACGGTGGATATTGCGGGGGCTGTCTGGGGGCTTCCCGTGAAAGGACTGGGAGTGACCATTCTGGTCAGTGACTTTTTGCAGGAGGCTTTTTTGGATCAGAAACAGGAGACGCTTCACAGAATGCTGCGTTTTCTGGATTACAGAAAGCAAAAAACCGTATTATTGCAAGTATTGGCAAAAGAGGAGATTTCCGTAGAACTGACGGGCACACGGAATCTGATCGATATGGAGGATCAGAGTGCCCTTCGCGTTACATTGGATGCAGGAAGCATCCGGACATATGAGAAATCTCTGCGGGAATTTACAGACCGGATACGGCGGGAATGCGTAAAAGCGGGGGCATTCTATTCGATGTGCAGTACCGGAACGGATATTTATCAACTGATCTTTCAGGATTTAAGGATGCTATATGATATTTGAGAGTTTATGGCCGCTGGTTTTCCTGGCTGCGGTTCCTGTCATTATAATTTTATATCTGCTGAAGCCCAGGGGAGAGGATCATCTGATATCGTCCAATCTACTCTGGCAGAAGCTGCTGAAAAATGAGCAGTCTAAAACCTTTTTCGAGAAATTTGTGCACAATATCCTCATGTATCTGCAGATATTGATCACCCTGCTTTTGGTGGTCGCGCTGATGTCGCCCTTTATCAGAACAGAGGGGCCGGGCGGCGGAAGGAAGATACTGCTTTTCGATACCAGCGGAAGTATGCAGCATATGACAGATTCGGGGAAATCCCGTCTGGAGGAGGCTGTGGCGCAGGCGTGCGAATATGTGAGGATGTCAGATAACACCCGTTTTTCTATTGTGACGGAGGATGCTCTGGGAACACAGCTTTTGGCGGTGGATATGGCCGACACAGACAGTCTGATCAGGATGCTTCAGGAGATCCGGTGCTGCGACGGCGGCGGAGATCTTGTACAGGCGCAGGGAACTCTGGATGCGCTCACGGGAGAGGATGCGGAAAATGCAGCAGATCTGATCGTCTATACGGATGGTTCCGGTGCATCGGGATTTGAAGAGCTGCGAAGCAGCGCCGGGAAGGAACTTCATGTGTTCGGAGAAGCCGCATCCAATGTGGCGAATGAGTATACGGTGTTCACTGCACGGGAGGACGGCTCTTATGATGTGATGGTGAGCCTGGTCAATTACAGTGACAGACAGGCGGCCTTTGATGTCAGTCTGTATGACGAGGGGGAGGAACTTATTGCGCTCAGGCAGATGCAGCTTGCGCCATCGGAGAGCACGTTCTGTCTGTTTGAACAGGCGCAGTGGCAGGGACAGACCTTAAAGTCCCGTATTGACGACATTACTTTTGAGGGAGACGGCAGAGACAGTCTTGGCGCGGATAATGTCTCGGAAGCGGTAAAGAATCCGAAAAATCAAGTGAACGGTCTGCTTGTCGGAGAGGGAAATATTTTTATTGAAAAGGCGTATCTTGCCGTTACGGGAGAGAACATTGCCAGAGCCGGCACAGATGCCCCGGATGATTATAATGTGGTGATTTATGACGCCGGACAGATTCCGCGGGCGAAGGGAAAGAACCGGCTGGTTTTCGGAGACGCCGGAGAGGAAACCGGCCGGACATTGAAAAATGTTGTGTTGGAGATGAAGGACTGTGCTCTGACTTCCGGTCTGTCCGGATTTACCATAGGGGTGAATAGTGCCTATTGCTTTGCGCTTCCGGAAGGAGCGGAAAGCTTTTTGGAGTACGATGGGAAATGTGTAGGCTACTACCGGGATCTGGACGGCGTAAAAGAGATCGTGGTAGGATTTGATCCCCGGGAGTCGGATTTTCCGCTGCGGGCGGAATTCCCGATTTTTCTGGCCAATGCCATGGTCTATCTTACAGACACATCTCTTCTTGCGGAAAATGTTTATTATGCCGGGGAGGAGATTGCGCTGCAGCCATGGGCGGACACGGATGGGCTTGTGTTTGACGCTCGTCCCGGAAAGGCCGGCCTGTATCAGGTGGGGAACGGGGAGAATCAGGAAACTTATGTGGTGCGTTTTCAGACCGCTGCGGAGTCGGATGGCAGAGAAACCGCTGATTCTGTTGCCGGCACAGAAAACAGTAACCTGCAAAAGGTGAAGCGGACAGTGAGAAATCTCTTTCTGCTGCTGGCTCTGGCGCTTTTGATCGTAGAATGGATCGTCTATGTGCGTCAGATGCGCTATAGGGGGAAATTTTATCTGGTCATGAGAGGTGCGGTGGCTGTGTGCATTGCGCTGGCGCTTTTGGGAATACGGGTGCATTTGGGTAGCAGCCGGACTGCCACCGTTTTTGTAGTGGATCTCTCCGACAGCAATGCAGAGCACCTTAAGGAGGCGGATCAGTACCTGCAGTCCGCTATTGCAAAAATGCCTGCGGGCAATGCATATGGTATAGTGACCTTTGGGAAAAATGCCCTGGTGGAACAGTTCCTGACAGAGGAAGGGCACTATGGAGGATTGTTGACGCTGCCGGAGAAAACGGCAACGAATTTTGAAGACGCTATTTCCAGGGCGCTTACATTGGTCCCGGAAGATTACAGCAAAAGACTGGTGGTGCTCACAGACGGGAAACAGACCCGTGGAGATGTAGCGCATATGGGACAGGCGCTTCAGGCGAGCAGAGCAGAGTTTTTGACTCTGCTCTATGAGGAGGAGGAAACGAATGATACCTATATTGACAATGTGAGCCTTCCCTCCTATCTGCACCCCGGCGATAAATATGCGATCACTGTACTGGTGGAGAGCAACTATAATACGGATGCCGTCATAGCGCTTTACAATGGAAGCACGCAGACGGCATCGAACAGCGTCCATTTAAATAAGGGAAGCAACCGTTTTGTGTTCAGTGCACAGGTTGATGCGGATGCAGGCAGCGGCGCCATGGAGAATATCAGGGTACAGGTGCAGGCGCCGGGAGATGCCTGCCCGGAGAATGATGCCTTCAGCGCCTATTCCGTGGTGGAGTCTGCACCCAAAATTTTGCTTGTTGCCGGACAGGGCGTTGATGTCTCGGCCTTTGACTTAGTGCTGCAGGCGGCAGGCTGTGATTATCATGTGGTCTCTGCCCTGAATGCGCCGGATGATATCAATGCCATGTTAGCTTATAAGGCGATCATTCTGGCAGATACATATATTGATGATCTGCCGGCAGGTTTTCTGGAGGATCTGGAGACTTATGTGAAGGATTACGGATGCGGTTTTATCTGTTGCGGCGGTGAGGACAGCTTTGCACTGGGAGGATACAGGAATACGGTGCTTGAGACGGTGCTTCCGGTAGATATGCAGCCGAGGAGTATCAACGAGATCCCGTCCATGGCTATGGTCATGGTCATCGATCATTCCGGCAGTATGATCAGTGAGGCGATGGATTACGGCGTCAGTAATCTGGACATTGCCATCAAGGCGGCGTCGGTGGCGGTGGATAACCTGAGAGATTCGGACTATGTGGGAGTTCTTACCTTTGACGATCAGTATGAGTGGCAGGTGGCGCTTACCATGGCGGATGATAAAGAAGCCATCAAGGATGCGGTCGCGCACATAAACGAGGGCGGCGGAACCACCATTAAGCCGGCTCTTCTGGAGGCGTGTGAGGAAGTTTCGAAAAGCGAGGCATCCATTAAGCACGTGGTACTTCTGACGGACGGCATGGGAGAGACGAACAATTTCCAGGATGTGATAGACGAATATACCGCAGAGGGGATCACGCTCTCCACCGTGGCAGTGGGAAGAGACTCCGACACACAGCTTCTCGAACAGTTAGCCGACAGCTGCGGTGGCAGATATTATTTTTCGGATCTGGTCAGCGATATTCCCCAGATCTTTGCCAGAGAGGTTTTTCTGGGAAGTGACAGTTACATACAGAACGGTGTATTTTCTCTGAAAGTGCAAAAGAGTCATGAACTGACAGACAATCTTTTTGTCGATGGGTGGCCGGTGCTCTATGGGTATATTGCCGCAACTCCCAAGACCGCTTCCGTCCCTGTCATCGTATCCGACGACAAAGAGAATCCGATCCTTACGGTATGGCAGTATGGACTGGGCAGGACCGCCGCCTGGAACAGTGACGTTACCGGACAGTGGAGCGGCGCCTTTGCAGGAGAAGAAGACTATGTCCGGATGTGGAAGCGGATCGTGGATTATTCCACCGGAAACGTGGATATGGGTGAGGACAGAGTGGATGTGGTGACGGTGGGAGAACAGACGGAAGTCACTTACCAGACGGATGATTATGACAGCGGTACAGAGATTCTGGTGACGGTCATTGACCCGGAAGGAAAATCCACGGAAGAGAAACTTTATGCCACAGCGCCGGGGGAATATACAGCGCAGATTTCCACGCCTCAGACCGGATTATATCACTTTAATATACGCCGCAGTGTGGATGGGGAAATGCGTAGCTTCTTGACAACGGCAGCCGCAGTACAGTTTTCGGATGAGTATAAATATGATGTAAGTACGGATGCCTACTTGCAGTTTGTGGAACATTATGGCAGGATTATTACAGAGCAGGATCCTGTCTTTCACCGGATCTCGACAGGAGCGAGAGAGAGCCGCCCCCTGACAAACTGGCTGATTCTTCTTGCCGTCTGTCTGTTTGTCGCAGATGTGGCAATGCGGCGTTTTCAGTTTGTGCCGAGGGGATTCCACAGAAGGAGCGGAAGGCGGGAGGACACAGCAGAGAATATGTCGCAGGATATATCAAGTGTGTTAAACGAAGATATGACAGAAAAAGATATTATGGGCGAAGATTCCGGGAAGGATTCGGAGAAAAAGAGAAGAGAACCAAGGAAATCAAAAAAGAAGCGGCAGCCAGAACAGACATTGGATACTTCAGAGCTGCTCCGGAAAAAGGATGACAGATCTATATAATATTTTAAATACAAAGGAGCATAAAGATGGAGCAGAGAGTAAAAAGGATAGAAGAATCTATGAAAAAGGAAAAACCCGTTCAGGAGATCATTTGTGCTGTTTTTCTTTTCGTGGCCATGATTTTCCTGTTTTTATGGTTCAGGGAACAGAACAGCAGCCGGACGGTGAAGCAGAACAGAGATTATGCGGCGGACTCTGCGCAGATGAAGGCGGAGCAGATCGATGACGAAATGAATAATGCTCTGGGCCAGATCAGAACCTATGCTTATTTTATAGGAGAAGGACTGGATACGCCTGAGGTCACGGCACAGATGCTCAGCACAATGGAAACAAATTCCATATTTGACGCCTTTATGTTTACAGATCCCGACGGTGTGGACTATACCTCCGACGGGCGGACTGCCGACGCGACGGATCGGCAGTTTTATAAAGATGGCATTGCCGGAAACAGCGGCAGCGAAGTCGTGTTTGATTCCCCGTTTTTTGATGAGACAATGCTGGGGGTTTATGCGCCCGTCTATGTGGATGGAGAAATCATCGGCGTGCTGCGGGGTGCATTTTTGGCTGAGGAATATTTGAGAAGTATGTTGGGCACTACATATTTCGGGGAGGCGGCTAAAGTATATTTGTGTGAGCCGAACGGTCAAGTAATTGCAAGCTCTGATGGTATGTCCTATGAGGGACGCCTTCTGGATGCGCTGACGGAAGCAGGAGTGATCTGTCAACATGATGCCGCTTCGGTTCAGCAGGTATTTGAAAACGGCGGAGCAGGCGCTTTTACATGCGAAAAGTCCGGTAGGACAGACAATATCTGTGTTACCTACCTGCCCCAAAATCAATATGTGCTGGTGCAGACATTTCCGGTAAATGTGACACAGCGTATGATCAGGGAAGTAAATTTGGTCGGCATTCAACTGGAAAGTATGTTGATCGCACTGTTTGTTCTCTACATTATCATTATCATGATCCGTGCCGGACGGAGACGGAAAGTGCTGGAGAAGGAAAACCGGGAGATGGGATATATTATAAGCGGCGTCACCACACTGTTTTCCCGGTTTGCGATGGTGGATCTCGAGGCGGATACTTATCAGTATCTGGCGGGCACAAAGCCTGAGGAAGGCGGAATCGAAGAACACGGAGAGTATCAGAAGCTTGTGGATTATCTTTCTTCTGCCGTAGAGGAAAGTACCTATCAGGGAATCGTTGATTTTATGAATAAAGATTCCATTATCGCGGCTATGCAGAAACAAAACGATCTGCGATATGAAAGATCTGTGACAAGGGACGGTCATACGGATTGGGAGCACATGAATGTGATCTGTCTGGAAAGAAAAGATAACATGGCCTCCAAGGTTTTGTTTATCCGCCAGAATGTAACGGAGTTAAAGGAAAAAGAACTGCGGATCCAGGCGGAAAGGGCGGTTGCAAACCGAAAGGAAAAGCAATACCAGATCGCGCTCATGTCCAATTCCTTATACAGCTTTGAGTTTAACCTGACGAAAGATTCGATCACGCAGGATATTATCCGGAGGATTGACGGAAAGAATATATCGCTTCTGGAACAGGCCGGATTGACAGCGCCGTGCAGCATTTCGGAATATTTTGAGAGACGCAAAGACTGTGTCCTGGCGGAATCCATGGAAGAGTATTCCGCAACCGTAAACAGGGAGAACCTGATCCGATGCTATGAGCGGGGCGGCAGAGAAGTGACAGCAGAGTATTGGGAGGGAGATTCCGAAGAGAATCAGATGTGCGTGCGCCAATCCTTTATCATGACCAGCGACAAAGATACAGGCGATATTATGGTCATGGTGATCACAAAAGACGTCACGGAACAGGTCAGGAAGCAGAGAGAGCAGACACAGGCCCTGCAGGACGCACTGCTGCAGGCACAGCACGCAAACAGGGCGAAAACCACATTTTTGTCCAATATGTCGCATGATATCCGCACTCCTATGAACGCTATCATAGGATTTTCGACCATTGCGGTCAGCCATATTGACAATAAAGATCAGGTTCTGGACTGCCTGCAAAAAGTGCTTTCTTCCAGCAACCATCTGCTCAGCCTGATCAACGATGTTCTTGACATGAGCAGGATCGAAAGCGGAAAGGTGCAGATTAAAGAGCAGGAGTGTAATATTTCCGAGCTGATCCATAACATGGTAAATATCATTCAGCCGCAGGTCAAGGCAAAGCAGCTTGAATTATTTATCGATACCTTTGAAGTTACGAATGAGGATGTGATCGCCGATCCTTTGAAGTTAAATCAGGTATTTATCAATCTGCTGAGCAATGCGGTGAAGTA
>CAZUZZ010000012.1:0-15956 GCA_964625055.1 uncultured Bacteroides sp.
AGCGCAAGCTGTTGATCGCAGTAACAAGATCGCCTTTTTCTTTTGTTTGAAGATTGTTCAGATTGCCTATCTGCTCTTGGAGGTGTACTTCGACATTTTCCGAAAGCTTTTCTCTGAGATTATCAAACCAATCCATGATCTCTTTCTGCCAATTCTCAGTACTACTAAGCATCCAAGATTCCATGCGGTTCACAAAGTCTTCTGCCCACTCTGTAAACTCTTCACTCTGCTCTTCCTGCCAGGCGTCATTTTCCTTTTCCTCTTTTTCCTGCCAGCTGTTGATCTCTTCTTTTTTCTCCTTGGCCCATGCCAGAAACTCCTCATAGGATCTATCTGACTTAAGGACAAACTCCTCGTAGAATGAATTAAGCTGAACGAAGAACGGACCGGTATCTAATTTCCAAAAGGGAAAAGCAATCCCACACAGCTCCGTGCTCAATCTTGTATCTGTGATATTTGCCTGCGTGATTTTTATCGAACCGTTTACGATCCGCACATCTGCCACCACATAATCCATATACTCTGATGACCTCCGGCATGGTGGTGCAACGGGTTTATAAGAATACTCTCCCTCCCTCATATTGGCATAAATATCATCCTCTGCTGTATCAAAAGTAATACTTATTCTATCAATCCGATCCAGAACTCCATCCGCTGCTGTGTGTTGAAATACCATATCCTTTGCTAATTCATAACGACGGCCATCTATAATTAGATTTCCCTTCTTTAATGTCGTAGTCATATCATCATTCGCTACTACTTGTAGACTTTCCGCTATATTTCCCCCATCTGCAATAATTCCGGACGTAATAAACGCACTAAAGTACCTTGCAAAATCCGCAGCTAAGTATTCATTATCATACCCTTCCTCGCACTCTTTCGCGTCCAACGGGAACGCAAACTCTGTCATTTCTCTAACCACAACTTTTTTCCTCCTATTTGATTGATGCTTTTATCAAATCCGTTAACATTGGCATCGAATTGCCAAAAGTCAGATATATTTTTCTTTCACTTTTTGACAGATGCTTCTCTATCTTCTTGATCTGGGCATCCATGCGAATCCCCCATTCGTCATCTATACAAGTAGCAATATCCCCAATTTCATACTTTGGAGCCTTACTCTGTCTGATCTTGGATTCAAACGACTGCACCAGACAGTATTCTTTCAGCTTTTCATTTCCCTTCTGTCCAAGTTGTGCGATATAAGATTTTTCTGTTTGTCCCTCTTCCCCCAGAAATGCTGCGCTGTAAGCCATCTCATATCTGTCTATTCCTGATGCGTCACCTACTTCCACTGTGGTTCTGTTTTCATCTTCACCTTTTCCACATACAAGGCAGACATTCTTATAATTGCTATCATCTTCACAATATTCCTGGGTATCAATATTTTTAAAATATCGGGAGAAAATACATGGATTCTTTGTTCCCATTGTCCTGTTTTTCCCCTGAATAACCTCAAAATAAAACAATTTCTCTCTCAGATCCAGCCTTAATCTGTATCCCAGACCGGCCTCCGCAGCGATCTCCGTCAGTGTCTCTTGCAGATTTGAGTATGTCACTTGCTTTTCAATGTGATTTTCAACCCCGCATAGTTCACCCAGCCTGATTCTTGGCATCTTCCTCTTAGGATCTCTAGGACTTATCACGTGCTCCTCTACCAGCTTTCTCATGACCTCTTCCGAGGTGCCGGACATCACCATCTTATACCACACGATCCTGCGATTCAGGTAACTGCTTACCATCCTTCCTTTGACCCTGATCACTACACGGCCTTCCTTATTAAGCCCAATTTTCCTGTAATTGATGATCCCAGCCTGCGCTTCATCTGTCTTATACAGGATATTCGTCCGTTTTAACACCTTTCTGGCTTCTTGTGTAAACCTAAATTCTGCTTCAAATTTTCCAGGCTCATCAAGAATATCTTGCCATATGATTGCCTCGTATTTCGATATAACGTTCACGAGGTTCAGATCCTTATCCAACACATATATCTCCATGCTTACTTATACCCCCATGTACTTTGTTGAGTATACAAATTTTACTGCCAGATAATCCTCTCCGCCCGCTGCGCCATATCGAAATACATTTTCTCCCGGTGTAAGCTCAAGAAACGTATAATTTCCACCAGCTATATCTATATATCCGATATAGTCTTCTGACACACCACTCAGTCTGCTCGTAACGGTCTTGTCATCTCCAGTCTCTACGACTATGCTCTGCCCATCCTCCATGGCACAGTTTAGCTGAAAACATTCCCTCGTATAAATGTTGAACACATACGGGTTGACCACGTTTCCTTTCGCTGTGAAGGTGATCGTCATACCTGTCTTTACTCTCGATCTATTTATCACATATGCTATTTTAGAGGTCGATTTAACGCCAAAAACCACTCCCCTACGCTTTGGAATAATAAGAGGAAATTTAAACTTCCCCTTTGTTTTCGCCATCTCTACTATAGAGTTTTTATCTTCTCTCCAGTAGGGATCTGTGGCCTTTAACTTCACCTTGTATTCCTGCAGTTTTGACACTTTCGTCAAACTGATTGCTGGTGTTTTCTCCGTATACGCTTTTATCCTCCGCGTCACACCTCCATAATAGTGACTGATCTCCAGCTCTACCTTTGGTATAAACAGATTCAAAAGCTGATCTCGGAGTTCCTGCATCTTATCAGTGGTTTCCGCGTAAATCTTTCCTATGATCTCCATCGGTCTATCGTCTGTGTAGATATTCACCGGTGTGGTTCCATCCTGGTCAAAGCCCTGTGTCGTGACCACATTGACTTCCATACAATCAAAGCCCTTTATTTCCTCCACAAAAAACGGCCGCTCTGTCAATACTGTACTCTCGCCTTCTCTTGTTACGATAATCTTTCTATCCGTTACCATGATGATGCCGCCTCTCTCTGTGACTCCTCGAACGCTCTGACAGTTTCACTGAGACTGTCTGTCTTTGCATGAATATGGATTTCCTGATTTACAATTATCGGTGCTTTCTCTTCTGTCTGAATAGCAGACTCAGTCCGTCTCCGGTCCTGACTATGATCTAACGACAGTGTCTGGCTTATCATCCTTTCAATATCTTCCGTACTCTCCCGCCATCTTCCTGTATATCCTTCGATGCTCATATCCGCCAGGTATTCAAATTTTTTGGACGGAGAGTTTATATCCAGTTCTTTTTTAGCCGCCTCATAAGCCGCCTTTGCCGCCTTCTTTGCTGCCTCTTCCATACCTGGAATCCCATTCGTGATCCCTGTCGTAATCCCATCGGTGATACTAATTCCGATTTCTCTGAATTTATCCTCTGACAGTGCCGTCTTTGCCGTATTGTAAACCGTATTCGCCGCTGACTGCATCGCGTTCACTGCATTCGGCTTTCCACTATCGATCCCGCTCTGCAGACCCGTCATCGTCCCCCGGCCAATCTCCTGAAACGCTTCCGCTTTCAGAATCGTCTTTGCCTTATTCAGCGTCTCATCAGCTGCGTTGCCCATGGTTTTGACTGTATCTGGTTTGTAAGCAGAAATACCACTTTGCAGGCCTGTCATCGTTACTTTGCCTATCTCCTGCCATGCCTCAGCCCCCAGCGTTGTCTTGGCCTTCTCCGTAAGCTGCTTTGCGACTTTCTCCATCTCAGCCACAACCAGATTCTGGTTCTTGCTCACACCCTCTGCGTAGCCCTGCATGGTGTTGTTGCCGATTTCCTCAAACACGGTGCTTGGCGAATGTACCCCCAGCTCGTTCTTAAAACTGGCTGTCGCTTCCTGCGCCGCCTTTACCATCGTGCTGGTTGCTGACTGATTCTCCAAGCCATTCACATAACCCTGCATGGTATCGGCAGCCGCCTGTTTTGCCTCTTCAGAGAGATTCATGCCTTTGATGGCTTCCGCTGTATCAGTCACCATCGCTGTGATGTTCTCTGAGTAGGACGTCGCCATCTCTGCAGATGTTTGCGTCGCTTTTATCTGTGCTTCTGACAATGCCGGATAGGTCTTGTCTACCAGTTCCATCAGTTCCTCATCCGACATCTGGGCCAGACCCGCTATGTAGGCAGCCGCCTGCGTGGATCCATCGTCTACCATCGCCACGAAATTATTAAGACCGGCAATATTCCTGTCGTTTAGGTTCGTCAGGTTCTCTGTATAATTTGTCCAGTATTCCGTCTGGGATTCCAGCGCCGCCTTAATATCTGCCGCAGAGGTAGCCACAACCGCATCCAGCTCATCCCACAGATTAAACTGCCCCGAGATGGATTTATAGGCGGCATCATATTCCTCCAGATAAGCCTCGTTGAGATCCTGCATCTCTCCGATCATGAGATCCATTGCCGCATTTGCTGCCTGTGACACCCCTTCGATCTCACCGACCTCCGCATTGGTCGCGTCTATGCTCTCACGGAGTCCATCCTCCTCAATCGCCAGATCACTGTCCGCCTGCGCAAGCTCCTCCACCGCCTGTTTCGCAGCGTTATATGCCTGTCTCGCCCCATCCACTGATGCGCCGCCCGTCTCAAAGATCGCCGCTGTATCGGCCTCTGCTTGTGCCAGTGCCTCTTCTGCCTCAGTAAGCGCTTCTTGCGCCTCCGTCAGCTGTTCTGCGATCTGTGCTCGTTCATCAAGCACCTCGTTGTATCTGGCAGCGTATGCAGCCGCAGTTTCTTCCTCCTGCGCCGCGCTGATAAAATCTGTGATGGCATCGGTACTCATATTAAGGGATTCCGCCACCTCGTCATACGCCAACCCCAACTCCGGGAAAGCTTCGTTCAGCTGGTCTATTATGTACAGCATCCTTTCATGTTCGGATACTGTAAGCTCAGATTTTTTTGACAGCTCTGTCAGTTCTTCCAGCATACTGTCTGCTGACTTTGATGCATCGGAGAGTGATTCCTCCAGTTCCTCAAACGCCTGCTGCTCCTCGCGGACCGATGCGACCAGCGCATCCGCCTCTTCGCGCATCCGCTTTGTGGCGCCCCACATCGTCTCCTCGGCTTCCACCTTTTCCATGTTCTGGTCCAGGGTCACCAGAGCTGCTACCAGTGCCCCTATAGCCGCAATCGCTAATACGACCGGATTGGAAAAAGCAGCCATCAGCGCCGGGATTAAGGTTCCCGTTACAACACCGCTTGTCGCCACTGCACCGATCGCAAACGCCGCCATTGCTGTCGTGATGCCCACGATTGCCGCTGTGATACCCGGATGCTCCTCCACCAGCTCATTCATTACGGTAAGCACATCTGTCATACCCTCTACCAGTATGCCAAGCACCGGCATCAGATCTTCTCCTATGCTCACACGCAGGCCATCATAAGCGGACTCTAACAGCTGTAACTGGCCCGTAAAGGTATCCAGCTTGATATCCTGCATTTCCTGCGCTGCGCCATTACACGCTCTAAGACCTTCTGCATATTCCTCGAAGGTACCCGTTGATTCTCCCAGCACAGTCATGAGCTGGGCCTGTGCTGTTTTTCCTGCTACTTTATAGGATAGATTCGACTTCTCCTCATCTGTCAGATCCGCCCAGATGCGCTTCATTCCCGAGAGAATATCCGAAAGCTCCCGCGCTTTGCCAGAGGAGTCATACACCTGTATTCCATAGCCTTCCAGCATATCACGGCATTCTGATACATTATTACCGAGCCTGGTCATGATGGAAGATAACGCTGTGCCTGCAGAGCTTCCCTTGATACCGGCATTCGCCATCACCATAAGCGTCGCTGTGGTATCTTCCATAGAATAACCAAGCTGCGTCGATGTGGCCGCACAGTATTTATAGGCTTCTCCCAGCTGCTCCACGTTGGTGTTACTCTTAGACATTGCGTAAGCCAACTGATCCGCGAATCTATTGGAATCTTTTGCCGTCAAGTTGAACGCTGTCAGGTTGTCCGTCACGATATCAGACGCAGTTCCCAGATCCATGGTGGCTGCTGCTGCCAGCGCCATGACTCCATCCACGCCCTCCAGCATATCCTTGGTATTCCATCCGGCGAGCGCCATATACTCCATGGCTTCACCAGCCTGGGTAGCTGTAAATGAGGTTGTCGCTCCCAAGGTTTTGGCCCGGCTCGTTAAGGAATCAAATTCTTCTCCCGTGGCTCCCGAAAGAGATTTCACGGTTGCCATCTGATACTCGAAATCTGCGGCTACATCTACACAGGATTTCAGTGCTTCTGCCAGCTTCTTAACACCTTCCATCAGCCCCAGCGCCGTGACCGCCTCAGACATATCCTTAAAAGCCTGTGTCCCCTGATCACCAGCCTCTTTGGCTTCCTTGCCCATCTCATCGATGGACGTGGCACATCCGTCAGCCGCCTTTGAAGCCTCATCCAGATACTGCTCATTCTTTTCAATCTCAGCATTCGTCTGGTTGAGTTTGATCTGTGCGGTATTTAACTGTTTTTCCCAGTTATTGGTAGCCCGCTGCGCAGAGTCCAGATAAGCTTCATTGGTCTGGAGCTCACTGTTTAAGTCTTTGTTCTCTCGCAGGAGATCTCCCGCCGCCGATGCCGCGCCGTCCGTTTCCTCCTCCAGCTTGGCCATGGCCGCCTTGGTCTCTGTGATCTCCTTCTCCAGCTCATTCTGCTCATCTGCAGTGTCTCCGGTGGCGTTTTTTAATTCCTTAAGCTTATTCTCCGCCTCCGCCAAGCGCTGTTTATAATCATTCCACTGGGTCCCCGCGTTCTTAGTCTCATCTGACAGCTTTGCAAGAGCCTCCTCGTTCTGAGTGAGGGACTGTTTCATGCTCTCATTTTTCGAGGCATACTCATCCAACGCACTTTTCGCATTGTTGTATGCCTCTTTTAAGGTCTTCACCTTCTCTGCCTGCGCCGCCTGCACCTCTGCCAGAGCTTTTGCTTTTGCCCGCAGAGCCTCCATGGTATTCTGCTGCCCGGTAAACTCTGACTGTACCAGCTTCAAACGGGAATCCAGGGTAGATAACTCTGAATTGATGTTTTTGATCGCCTGCTTATATTGCGACTCTCCCTCTACGGCGAGTTTTGTTGATATTGTTCTTGTCGCCATATAAACACCTCTTTATTTCTTGCCTCTCTTTTTTAACAGTTCCTCTCCTGCTATCTTTTTGGCCATAAGCTCTTTTTTCCACTGATTGATCTCCTCTGTGATAAAATCAACCAGATCGACTAAGTTGATAAGATCGGGCTCTTCCTGCGCAAATATTCTGTCGTAGGCTCCTTCCCCGAGAACAGTATCAATAGCTTCTTTTGAATGAGTCTCGACCTCTCCCATCATCTCTTCCTGCGTGATATCCTTCTTCTTGCTCAGCTCGATCATTTTGTCCGAACACTTTTTCATTGCTTTCGCGATCGCCTCCATATCGCGTTTCAGATAGTAGATTTCCCCGCAGATCTCCACTTTACGGCCAAAATTAAAGGTATTCATCCTTTTTTCCTCTCTTTCTCGCTTTCAACTTCTCTGTTACGTCTTATCTGTAAAAGGTCTTGCAACTCGCCCGGAGTCGTGAGCACCAGAATCTCTCTTCGATCCATCCCGATCCTCAGTCCTAACTCCACATATTCCATGACTTTCACGCCTACGGGCTTTCCCCGTTTTTTTCGTTCTGAAATTCCATAAGATCTACATCGATCTCCTCGATCGGATCCACATGATGCTGGATACCTAATACCACCGCCGAATAAATAGCGTTCTTCATCTTTATCCAGTCTCCCTGATCCGCTGTTTTTCTAAGGTGCGCTTCGCTTGGTACCTTCTCAACCGGATATCCATAATAACCGCGCACCAGTTCCCCCTGTTCAGCCATCAGCCGAAAAACTTTTATAGTCGCTTCGTAGTGTTCCCTGGTATCTCCCGCTATGGCTTCCTGAAAATCCTTTCTGTCCGGAAACAGTTCCTGGAGATCAAACATAGCCTGGTTATTGTAAATAAGGTGACAGGTCTTCCCTGCCACCTCTACTGTGATACACTGTTTCACTTATGCCGTTACCTCCTGCTCTTCTTTTCCTTCGGCGGATCCGTCCGCAGTATTCTCTCCGTTTTCTCCTACAGAGCTGTCCTGATCGGTCTGTCCCTCTTTCTTCTCTCTGGGCCACGCAGAAGTTCCATCGAACAATCCGGCCAGATATTTTATTGCCTCTGTCTCCTTATTAAACCGCTTCTCGATCTTAAAGGTGCCGTTATTGCAGGACTGAATACGCAGCTTGATGGAATCATACTCTAAGGTGACTCCATCCTCTTTCGTCTTGGATGTAGAACCCTCGATCGATCCCTGCACCTTGGGATAAAAATTCACTTCATAAAATTTATTCTTCTTGGCATCCATCAGCGTCCGATAGAAACCGTATGCTCCAAACGGCTGATTGTCGTCTTCGTGATACTCCAGACCGCCTTCGTTATCACCCGTTGTTCCGAGGATCGCTTCCGATACCTCATAAGGAATGAATACCGCTTTCACGGTTCCCTCTCCGTTGGAAAACTCAGAGATAAAGATCTTCTCCTGATTATCCCCGTAGGCTGACCCCGTCGCCATATTCAGTGTCTCGCTGAACTCATTCAGCCCATCGAACTCTAAAGCCTCACCGTAGGTGGGCTTTACAATCGCCGTTCCCTCTGTCGCCATGGGCGCCCACTTAGCTCCTTTTGCTCCATATTTCATCCTTTTTTCCTCCTACAAATTTTTTGATCTTAAAAAGTTATCATGTACCTTCTCCGCAGCTTCCACTGCGGCCTGCGCACTCATCTCATTCGCCGTTCTGATAAACGGCCTCGGTGCCTGCCCCCGTTTGCCAAACTCATTGATAAATGCTATCTCCGAGTTTGAGGAGGTCGTATTTTTTCTCCTCCTGCTGCCTTTTGGATAAACATATTGCACCGCTCCATCTGCACTTTTATAGGTTTTGCTTACCTGGATGCTGTCTGCTATATGTCCACCCACATTTCTGCCACTGGAATCATATACTCCCATGCTTTTGGCCGTCTTTTGCTGTGCCTCCTGCACCACCTTTGCCTCCGCCTCCAGCATTTTCTCCATCAGCTCGCCGGCAGAATCACCCAGCTCCATCAGATCCAGACAAAGATCCGCGATCCCGTTCGTCTCCAACCTCGCCATCTGCATCATCCTCTCCGATTGGTAACAAATACTCTGTCTCAAAACAGTAATGCTGCTCTTTCGGCGCCTGCTTACTCTCCCGGCTCACCTGAATCTCTTCCGGCCAGTCTTCTGTCCCCATATACAGCGCTTTCTTAATTTCACCTCTCGCTTTTATGCTGTCTTCGCTTTTGGGGCAAAAGTAATGCACCTGAATGAGATATTTCTCATAGGCAGGTGCATTGTCGCCGAATGTGTCCGGCACAATATTGTAGTTAAACAGGATCCGACGAAGTTTTCGCTCGTCTCCGTCCTCCTCGTCCAGTTCCCACGGGTATACAGGTGCAATATGCTGAAGCGCATTAATCAGGATCTCGTTTATCGTCATCAGCGATATCCTCCTCCATCCATTTCTCCAGTGCTTTCACCTCTGTACAGTTTAGCTCTGTCCAGTCCTCCACCGTGTAAGATCTCACCACTTCGTACCAGATGTCGTCGATCTTCACATACTTTTGCCTGTCGTAGTCAGCACTCCTGACTTTGCAGCTTAGTATCAGCTCACGCCCGGAGCGAAGTGCCTCATAAAACTCCTGCCGTTTTGTAGACTGGACATCCGCGAATATCTCTGTCATCTGCACCGTGGCCTCCGGATATCCGTTCTGATTCCTCTTGGTAGAGACAGAGGCCAGTTTCACTTCATCCTTACACATCATCGTGTCCGTCCTCCGTATCATCCGGTTGCACCGGTGCAACTTCCTGTTTTTCCTCCGGGTTCTGCAGGACTCCATACTCTTTCGACAGAGCCATGGAGTCCCGGAGCGCCCGGTAACACTTCCCCCAGCGCTCCCTTGTGCTCACCTCCGTGTCCTGACCGAAATTCGCCTTGCAATACTGCGTGCACGCTGTCATAAATGTATGGTCATCCTCGCTTATCCTGGAGACTCCAGCCATGGCCATATCAACCTTGCAGGCTTCGATCAGCGTTGCAATTTCCGCATCGAACGCCTCAGACTTGATCCGCAGCGCTCTCCTTACATTATCGATCAGTGCCATCTTCTCTTCCCCCGGCTTACGCCTTTACCTCTTTCGCTTCCGCCTTCAGCAGCGAGAAAGCATTTAATGTAACCGGTGCACCGTCGATGATCGCATAAGCAGCATAGTCTGTTGTTCTCGGCTTCACATGATCCTCCGTATTCATGCTGATCCCCTTATTAATATTCACGGTGTAGCCCCTGTTCGCGTTGCCGAACAGGATCTCTCCGTCCTTCATGGAACCATCCTCCTTGACCAGAAGACCGGCAATACGTCCTACACTACCTGTTTCCGTACTCGGCATAAATAAAGGACGTCCCATACCATCTACACAGGATGCGATCTCTCCCCAGACAGTATTGGAGTTTGCATAAACTGCGAGACCATTCGCATAGCCACTCTTGATCAGCTTGCGCGCATCCGTAATGTTCTTCCAATTCAGCCCGCCTGCTGTATATTTTACGATGCGCGGTGTATCTTTCTCCGCCTCAATAGCCGTAACAACGCCTTTCGGCTCTGCCGGCTTGCCTTCTACCACACCGGCGCCATGAGTCACACCATAACCACAAGCCGCTCCCATCTTTTCCGCCATCCGCTTCTGGATATAGGGTAAGAACTCGGCTCTCGCCATTTCTTTTAACTTCCAGGAAATCGTGATCGCCCTCGCCAGCTCACAGCCGCTTAATGTAAGCGTTCCGAATTTCTCTTTGCCATCCGCTGTATTCGTATCCTCCTCGTACCACGCTGCGTCTGTGCTGCTCTCACCGATCACCATAGTCAGGGTACCTGTCACGCTGGTCTTCGCCACATCGGCGTAGAAAGGATACATATCCTCCACTTCCGTCCAGATCCCTTTCACCACCGTCTCCGGGATTACCTCACCTGTGTTCTCCGTGGTATGGGTGTAAGCCTCGTTTACCATCCGGATCGTGTCCTCTTCGTCCTGAGTAAGGTTTTTGCCCTGCATCTTGTTGACCCAGGCATTCAGATACTTCTCACTCTTGAAGTCCACGACGGTATCCTTGTCGCCCTTGTCATCATCCATCTCCGGCTTGCCGGTGCTGCCCAGCATATCGTGGGCGCGGCTCTTCACACTCCCGTTTAACGCCTCCAGATTCGCCTGCTGCCTGCAGGATTCCTCATACTTCTGATCCAGAGCCGTAATGTCATTCATGACCGCATCAGCCTCCTCGGTCTTTCCCTCACTGATAAGCGCCTGCGCCTTATCAGACAGTTCCTGTCTCTGTCTCAAATACTCCTCATACTTCATGTTGCATTTTCCTCCTTTTTTCTCCTTCTAAGCTTAAAAGCCTGAGTCTTGCCCCTGCTTTTGCTATCTCCAACTGTTTCTCCTTATCCCGCACCTCCAGCATATCTCTTGCCCTTTCTTTCTGCTCATCTGATAATAACGGGAAAGCGCTTGCTGCCATCTGCACGCTCTGCTGCTGCGGCTCCATGATCTGATCGACCATATTAAGCTCTACCGCCCTCTGGGCTGTGATCCAGGTCTCAGCCTCCATCATTTTAAGGAACTCTTTCCTGTCCCTGCCGGTCTTCGACGCATATGCGCTGCTCATGGCCTCATCGGCTGTCTTTAACATCTCCGCCATATGTTCAAAATCTGAGTGATTTCCACTCCCGCAAGAGGATACACAATGGATCATGAGCAACGCGGTAGGTGCCATCTCGCTCCATCCGGCCATTGCAATGACTGATGCTGCAGAGCAGGCGTGTCCTGTGATATGGATCTTCACGTTCCCATACTCCCGCAATGCAGCATAGATCTCTGAACCTGAAGCGATCTCTCCTCCCGGTGAGTTGATATACACATCTACGGTTTCCCCGCCTGCTTCCTCCAGAACAGCGCGGATATCCGCCGGTGATGTGGCCTCATATCCAAACCACTCATAGAGTTTCTTATCTTCGTTTGGGACAATTACGCCCCTTATATCAATCCTCAGCAATTTTCTTCACCTCCTCTCCTGTTATCTCAGCTATCCCATTTATCAGATCTCTCACTGTCCTGCACACCTCCAGATAGTTGACACCATCCATCCTGTCAAGCAGTTTCGTTGCCATATCCACCACCTGGGTATCCAGCCGGCGGATCGGATCGTCGCCGCCCGGCAACGGCGCCAGATTCAGAGTGGCCCTCCACTCATTCGGCGTCATGGCGCCACGGTCTACCATAGCCACCATGTCTAACTTAGTGCTGATGGATGCACAGGCCAGATTTGAGGCTTCAAACTGGATACGGTTCCCGTGAGACTGCTCCCGCCGGCTGAATAACGCTTTTGTCCACACCTGGGAAAATTGGAGCACCAGAGGCTCTACCTCTGCTTCATAGTAAGAGTTCCACTCATCTTCCGTGTAAGTAGAATGGATGATCTTATCGTTTGTGTTGAAAAACGCCTTGACCCGGTCCATCTGCTGCTGTGATATCTGGAAATTCGGAACATAATCCTGCGGTTTGATCTGGATGGCATCAAATTTACTATCCACCCCCGCCGCTCCAAAAGTGTCGCTCTCCACATCCAGATATGTCTTCACAAAATTCTTTACATGAGCCTCGATATCTTCGGGGCGCATGGAACTCTGTGATTTTAAGAGCCACTTGACAATGCTGCTGTTCTTTATGGCTTGTCTGATCCCCCTGTCGATGGTTCCGATGGTCGTCATGACATCCCTGATCGGCTCTATCTGACTGCTGCCGAAGATATCCCTGTCGTAGTAGTCCCGTCTCAGATGCAGGATGTCGGTATATCGGAATATGTTACTTTTTCCGTTCAAATACTGAAACTCGATAAAGAGCTCCCCGTCCTTGTTGTACTTTGCCTCCGCAGAACAGGCCGGGATTGGATAGATCTCCTGGACAAGCCCGTCATCATTCCTGATCAACAAAGCAAAGGCATTTCCGTTGAGCGCCAACTGGTTCGCCAGTTTTTCCTGCAGCATCTGGCCCGTCATATAGGGATTTGGCTCTGACAGCAGATACTTGATATAGGGCTCTGGATTGACCTCGATCTTTTTTCCGTTTTGCGTAGTCGTTTCTTTGATATGCTTTCCTACAATCTTCCCGACCGCCTGCGTTTTTGGCCGGATGCAGGCCCGGATGATATCCGACTTATACATCTTCCCATCCCAGACGTAATATCCTTCTCCAGTCTCTGTGACCATCTGGATCCGCCCCACTGTATCAGGTTTTCCCGTGAAAAAATTTCTGATCGTGTTTACAAGTCCCACCGTTCTCACCTCCCCTCCGGCAGAAAATCCTGCCACATAAAAAACCGCATCTTCAGTGCGGTCTCAAATCTAATCAGATCAGGCTCTGATATTCGTCCATATTATCCTGTAATACGACATATCCATCCAGAAGGGCGGCTGTGCCATCTATCCTCCTGGTCCTCTTCGATGTCTTACACGGTTTGATGTTCCCGTTTTTGTCCGCAATGTATGAGGTATTCGCCAGACACCACTTATCGATCGGATTGTTATTATAATTTACAAGCTTACTGGTGAGATCCGCCCCGAGTTTTTTCATGGGATCGGAGAGCACCTTCATATTCTGAGCTACAGACACCATGGATTCCTTACCAAAGTTCTGCTGCATCTCCTCTACCCAATATGTGGCTGACCATGCGTCATATCCCACCTTGAAGATATAGATGTCTAACTCCCTCTGGACTTCCAGGTACCACTCGGTGATATACTTCGCATGGTTTTTGTTCCCCGGGCACGTTCTCATATATCCCTGTTCAATCCAGAAATCGTATGGTATCTTATCTTCTCTTGTCCGTTCCTCCACTAGTTCTTCCGGCATCCAATACATAGACAGCACATAGATCTGAGGGTCTCCCGGTACCATAAACAGCACTTTCGCTGCTGTCAAATCCGTAGTGCTGGACAGATCGGCGCCTCCTACGCCATATCTTGGCTTAAGATCTTTCACATCGAATGTCTCTTCATTGTTGAACTGGTCAAAATCAAGCCATGCCTGGATAGAGGTCTCCCGGATGTTAAACTCTTTGCAGACTAGGTTCTTTACCATACTAGGATTGCTCTTGGCCCTTGTGACCTTATTTCTCAGAGCATCCAGATTCTTGATTGTCCCCAACCCGGGGTTCGCCTTATACCAGCAGCTTTCCGTCTGCCACTCTGCCTTCGCATCCAACTCATAAATAAACGCCAGAAAGTGCTCGTCATGGTATCCATTGTCATTGAAATACCCGTTTATGACGGTCTCCGCATACTCGTATTTTTCATCGTACAGATCTTCCCTGATCGTCCCCGCCGTGGATGTGATCAGGATAAGCGGCTGCTCTCTGGCTGTCGTACCGTCCGCAATGATATCATATAACGCCCGGCCATTTTGCCACTGATGTATCTCATCCATGATGCCGGCGTGAATGTTCAGACCGTCCAGCGTATTGGAGTCGGAGGCCAGTGGCTTGAACACGCCATCGTTAAAGTCGCTGATCATATCGCCCACCCTCGGCTTGATCCGCTTTAACAGCGATGGGGATTTCTGAACCATCCGCTTGGCTTCTGACCACACGATCTTCGCCTGATCTCTGGTGGTCGCCGCTGCATAGACCTCCGGCCCCGGTTCTCCGTCTGCCACCATCATATACAATCCTACTGTGGAAGCGATCAGCGACTTACCATTCTTTTTCCCAACGATCAGTATGACCTCCTGATATTTTCGAATGCCATTGATATCTATAAATCCAAAAACAGCTGCCAGCATGGCCTTTTCCCACAGCTCCAGCCGCACCATCTTACCGCCATACTTTGCCTTGGACTGCCGGCAGTAGTTTTCAATGAACTCCAGAATGTGGTTCGCTCGACTAGACGAATAATAATACTCATCCGGATGTTCAACATCCCACGCCAGCTTCTGATAAGTCTTATAGATTTTTTTACATACTGTGACCCTCCCGGATTCTATCTCCTGCCAGTATTCCAGAATCGGATTATAGTCCTTTGGGTACTCAATCTTCTCTACCATAGACAAAATCCTCAAAGTCGTCTTTCTTTTTTGCTTCTGCCACCTGCTTCGGCATCATCTCCGTAAGCTGCTTCATGTATTTCTGGTAGCCGGATGTGAAAGAGTTAAAGGTATTCACCACGGGCCGTATCCTGTCGTATGGTTCCTGGTCTTTTCCCTGGGAAAACTTCTCATAATATCCGTTCTCATCTATGTCTTCCTGCATCTCTTCCAGGCTTACTTTCAGATATGCCGCCTTTGCGCATAGCCGATGGGCTAACTGTTTCTTCTTAAAGTCAAGTTTGGAAAACTGCCGCTTTAATGCGTTTTCCTCCTGCTTTATCAGTTCATCTTTCTCTTTCTTCTCCAAAAAATCACCACCTTTTTACACATAACATGGGGGAGGGGGGTCACGCGCGAAGCCTGTGCGTTAAATGGATGGGGGCTCTACGGTGCCGAAAAATCACACCCCGTTTCTCTTTATGGGGGGAGTACCGGTCGGATCTGTCCGTCAGCCCCGAACACATAATGATTCATGCTCTCATCCACTCCATCCTCTTCTTTCTCGTGACAGCTCCAACAATCCAGTCTCAGGTTGTCGTGGCTGAGTGATATATCAGGATCGTTTATATTACTCGGCGTCAACCAGATCTTATGATGCACTATGACACCCGGCTCCTTGCCGCACACTTCACACATACCGCCATCTATAGCCTTACGCTTCGCCTTGTACGACTCCCTGCACCGTCTCCACTTACTGCTGTTGTAGAACGCACGAGCAAACTCTTTCGCCATTACTCAGCACTCTTCTCGGTTTTCTTCTTGGGTTTCTTCTTACCATCTGCGGTCCCGTCATCCCCAGCCGTGCCATCCTCTGTCGT
>CAZUZZ010000012.1:16056-16802 GCA_964625055.1 uncultured Bacteroides sp.
GCTCTGGCCTGCTGCTCCCGGCTCGGTCTTGCCATCCTCTGTCTCGGCATCCTCCGCCATGCTCTGGCCTGCTGCTCCCGGCTCGGTCTTGCCATCCTCTGTCTCGGCATCCTCCACTGTGCTCTGGTCTGCTACACTCTGCTCATCAGCTACCGCGATTACCAGATCAGGATCCGTTTCTCTGATCTCCTTATACCTCTCCGGCTCGAGCTCCAGCAGTTCTCCTGCCTCGTATTTCTCACCCGTGTACTTGTCAATAAACTTCTTTCTTGCTACTGCTTCCATCGTTTCCTCCTTTTCTGCACGCAAAAGAGCCGATGATTTCTCACCGACTCTTCGCTTGCTTCACTATATCATGCTACTAGAATACCACATCTAGTAACGCAAAATCATGCCATCTTTTTATATCTCATTATTTTTTGCATAATTTAAACATTTACTTATCCCAACATCTCCTATAAATTATATAAAACAAATATAAAAATATTTGTTTTTACTGTTGACAAATACTTTTATATGTGTTATTATAATATTGTCAGGAGGGAACAATACATGAAAAGTTATTCATCAAGGGAAGTAATCAAAATGCTAAAAGCAGACGGCTGGTATGAAGTGAATGTAGTTGGCAGTCATCACCAATACAAACACCCAACCAAAAAGGGACGCACAACAATAAAGCATCCTGACAAAGACATTCCGCTCCCTACACTAAAACGCATTGAGGAACAATCAGGGCTAAAGTTCAA
>CAZUZZ010000013.1:0-16702 GCA_964625055.1 uncultured Bacteroides sp.
CCGACCTCCTTCTTCTTTGAAATGCTTCATACCCTCCGCCAATTCCGGGTAATACTTAGCAGAAGTTCTGTCGCTTCCTTATTTTTGTCAAAGACCATCGACATCAGGTCATCATCAAACAGACTCATATCATCAATGATCTGCTCGACTGTCCTGAGATTCTGCTTTTGTCTCTCTTCTATCATTGATTTATCATCCTTCTGATTCTATTTTATGGGATATGCGCCAATTTTTCAATCTGTTCTTATGAAAATCGGCATTTATCCATCACCATGTGTCAAATCTGATTCTATTTCATAACCACAAAATATCCTCTTTGTACGAAGATAAAAATAAGCTTTATAACTATCTTCACTACACCATTTACTACACCATTTTTTTATAAAACACTTATTTTATGCAGTTTCCACTGCCCTATTCTCTTGCTATCCAAGCCAAAATACACTTAAAACCTGTATAAAGAAACTCCCCAGCCGTGATCCACTTCCAACATACAGGGCCCTGCCCTGTATGCGGCACCGCTCTTATAAAAGTAAAACCTGTCCACACTGCCATGGGCAAGCCCCTGTTCCATATGCACCAGCTCCCCGTCCTCATAATCGAAGGAAACGGAGTGTATTTCGCCCAATTCCATCGCTCCAAAATAATCGTCGTTAGTCTCCTCATCCAGAAAATACGTTTCTCTGCCGTCATCATACGTAGAATATACAGAATACTGCCCGACGGCAGCATCGTCCAGATACTGCTCGCATCCGTCAAACGTAAATATCTCCAGATCTATATATTCTCCATCCTGATATTCCCTGATAAAACCGACACCCCTTGTCACATATTCATCACAGTACAGGGAAAGCCGAAACACAGCATCATGATCCCCTGCATACTCATACTCATAATAGAGGTCATCCTCCGTAAATCCCTGCTCTGCCAGAAAAGCCGCCTCTTCGCCGGGTGCAATCTCATAAGTCTGATCCTGCGCTTCTGTGCTGCGCCGAAAGCCGCCGAATTCCCAGTTATGATCCCTGTTTACGAACCTGTAAAAGGTCGGCCATGAGGTGTACTGATGATCCAGTTCCAAATAATAGGCCGGCACATCGTTGTCCCCCTGATAGATATAATAACCCTCAAGACCGCCATGCGTGATATAGGAAGCAGTATGTACAAGCCTCCCACCCTCGTCATAATAGCTGGTCTGCGAGGCATAGGTGGTACCAAACGGCAGATGCGGAGTAGTAAAGTGCCCGTATTCTTTTTCCTGAAGTCTCCCCTTGTCATCATAAGTGAACGCCACTGTTATCATAGGAGTATCTTTCCACTCTTCCCCGTCTATGTCCGTGGGCGTACCTGTGGATTGAAAACCGATCAGCCGTCCCTCCTCGTCGTACTCGTAATTTTCCTTGTAATCTGTAACCCTGTCCTCTCCGGTAGTCCCATAGACGGACAGCACAGAATAAGGATCCCGTTCATGCCAGCTTACTTCTTTGCAATGGTCAAAGGCAAAGCCACAAATCACGCTTTCTGCATACCGAATACCGCAGCCAATCTCTCGCTCCTCATCAAAATAAAGCTCCATAAAAGGATAGCCGTCTTCTTCGGTATGCACATAAAATTGCTCACTGTCACTAAATCCGAAGGCTGCCAGAAACTCCGCCCGCTCCGACTCACTTAGTTTCTCATCATCCTCCGCCAGAATTTGAATATAGACCCCCTGCGAATTAAACAATTCTACAGCTTCCTCTTCTGCGGCTTCATCTTCCTCGGAGATATCCTCTTCTTCCCTCTCTGTTTCTGTATCCTCTTTCTCCACTATCTCCGTCTCTGTATCCTCTTTCTCCGCAATTTCCGTCTCTGCAGCAGGTGTGTCTGAGGCCGGCTGACCGCAGGCACAGAGGCTGAATACTATAATTGCGGCAATACATACACTTATAAGTCTTTTTCGCACAATTTTACCTTTCCTTCCACCATATACGATAACAAGAGCCTGCTTTCCCATCTCAAGAGTGAGTGCTGATTATTTTATAAAATCCTTCAGATACACCTCCATAGAACGGTTCATCTCATTGGAGAAATCCGACTCGTACTTTCTCTTCCAAAAGGCTTCCATCCACTCCTCATAGTTTTTCTCTCCCGTCCGCTCCGCAAACATTTCACGTATTTCCCGTCCGCTTTTATCCTGATATCCGTTCTCGCAGACCATATCCGATACCTTGAACCGTTTCGGCTTCTCCCGCTCCTTCTGCTGCGCGGTTGGATATCCGAAAACAAGCATACACGCAGGATACACATACTTTGGTATCCCCAAAAGCTCCTTCATATCCTCCGCATTCTCCATCACATCGCCGATATAGCAGGAGCCTATTCCCAGACTCTCCGCAGCCGTCACCGCATTTTGTGCGGCAATCAGCGCATCCTCCACCGCAAGGAGCAGATCGCCCGGGCCGGGATCCCGCGGCTGCAAGCCCGCCTCCTCATAAAAGGAAAGCCATTTTCTACAGTCCGCACAAAAGACCAGCGCCAGCTTCGCCTTCGCGATAAAGGGCTGATGATCGCAAAGCTCAGCAAGTCTTTCCTTTTTGTTCTGATCCGTGATATCAAGAATTGTATACAGCAGCTGACACCCCGCAGAGGGTGCCTGCAGCGCCGCATACAGGATGCTGTCCTTATCCTCTTTTTTAATCTCTTCCTCGGTAAATACGCGAACCGATTTTCTCTTCTGCAATGCAGTCAGTATTTCGTTCATACTCAATCCTCCCCTACTGTTAAGCTACTATTATTATATATAATCATCCCCCAACTCACAATCCGGCAATATGATAAAACAATTGAAAAAAGCCGCTCTTTCTCTTACAATGAACATAAGAATACAGTGCCACGCAAGGGAGGTATTTCCTTTATGTATCACGAAAAAAAGATCGGCGTATTTATTTCCCATATATTCGGCGCCTACCAGCAGGGCGTATGCCAGGGCATAATTGACAAAGCTTCGGAATACGGATACACCACCGAAATATTCACTTCTCTCGACGGTGAAAATCTCGGCACCTATGAAAATGGCGAAGCAAGCATTCTACGCATTCCCAATTATGACAGCTTCGACGGCATTATTTTCGCCTCTGATACCTATATATCCGCTGACCTGAAGGAAAAAATCCTGAACAAACTGAAATCACTCACCTGCCCTGTCATGGAGATCGCGGTGGCAAATAACCATTTCCCGTCGGTTTCTCTGGAAAACAACTCGATGGCGGGCAAATTGACTGCGCACTTTCTTAGCGTACATCAGGCTTCCCGGGTCTGCTACTTAGGCTGCATAGCGGAGCCTTACTTCTCAGACCTGCGGGAAAGTTATTATAAAGAAGCTTTGAATCAGGCCGGGAAAACACCGGGTGAAAACGATATTTACCGCTGCGATTATGACCTCTGCGCCGTAAAGGAGGCGCTCGACTTCTTCTGCGCCGCAGGGACCCCGGAGGCCGTAGTCTGCTATAACGACAGACTGGCTCTGCTGTTTCTTGCCGCCGCTCTTTCCGCCGGTTATCGCATCCCTGAGGATATTGCTCTGACCGGTTGTGATGATACCCCGGAAGGCCACAATACCTCTCCGAGACTCACAACGGTTTCTTTTCCGGTCTATGATCTGGGAAGAACCGCCGTGGAAAATCTTCTCACCCTGATCCGCGGGGGCGACCTGCCGTTTGTCACCTGTCTGTCGGCGGAACCGGTCATCCACAACTCCTGTGGCTGTAAATCCTCCGCCAACAGTAATTCTGTCTTTTTCACGCGAGAGCTGTCTGACCGCATTGCGGCGTTGGAGAACTCCATCTTTGACTCTATTGATATGTCCTCCTCTTTACAGCACATTGCCGACCTTGACGATGGTCTGGATCTGCTGGAACAGTTTGTACGTAAGATAGAAGAATGTCAGGCATTTTATCTTTGTCTTTATTCTGACTGGGATTCTGTCTCCAGCCATATTCTGGCTCTCACAAACAATGAGGAATCGCTTGCGGATAACGATACCATTTTATTAAAATTTGCGCTGAAAGACGGGAAGCGGCTCCCGGAATGCAGTTATCAGAAAAAAAATCTCTTACCCGACTACATTTACGACGGCTCGGACTGCTCCTACATTTACATTCCGCTGTTTTTTGAAGAGAAGGAATTCGGCTATATTGCCCTTTCCTATAAAGACAATCGAATCGACCACCACTTTCAGTTAATACAATGGCAGATCAACATAACCCATATGCTGCAAAGCATCCGGCAGGCCAAACGCACCGGTATGTTAGTGGCACACCTTGAAGAAATTTATATGAAAGATTCCCTCACCGGGCTTTATAACAAGCACGGATACAACCATTTTGAGGAACAGCTTTTGAACCGTGCCATTTCTGAAAATCTGCCCCTCACGGCATTTATGATCGACATGGACGGGCTGAAAATGATCAATGATACCTTCGGACACAGCGAAGGGGATTTTGCCATTCAGGTAGTGGGACAGGCTTTGGAGAGCACTGCCGAAGAAGGGGATCTGTGCGCCCGTTTTTCGGGGGACGAGTTTTATATGCTCACCGTGGGGCTTTCCGAAAAAGAGGCAAAGCTCCGCGCAGAATCCATAGCATCCTATCTTCACAATTACAACCGATTAAGCAGCAAAAAATATCAGATCACCTGCAGCTGCGGTTTTGCTTCTGCACACCCCTCATCCGGTTTTTCCACGGAACACATTCAGGAGTTATTTACCGAAGCGGATCAGAAAATGTATGAGGAGAAAAACAGACATCACGCGGCGCGCACCTGATAAAATATCAGTTGTTTATACCCCCCCCCCGAAAATATCTGTCAACTTTTCACCCCCCCCCCGGGAAATTCTGCCTTTGCGCATTTTTCCGGTACTCGCTGGGCGACACGCCGCAGGAGGCCTTAAAGGTTTTCATAAAATGCTTCTCATTGTCATATCCGATTTTGGCGCTGATCTCAACGATCCGCAGATCGGTCTCAGCTAACAGCTCCTTCGCTTTTTCCATCCGGATCGCCTTCAGATAATTGACAAAATTGCTCCCCGTATATTCCTTAAAAAGAGAGGAGAACAGAGAGTAGTTCATGGAAATATGATTGGAGACAACCGCCATATTCAGATCTTTGTCGTAGTTCTCCTGAATATACTCTATCGCCCGCTTGATTTTCTGCTGGTTCTTATTGGTATCAAAACGGCTGTTAATGCGCTCATGGAGCGCAAGAAGCCAATCCATAAACTCTGTCTGCCAGACCGCTAATGTCGGAAAGCTGTAATAGTCCGCCAGCCTTTTCAGATTTTCTTCCTCATCCGTCAGCATATTTCGATAGGTCTTTCTGACTTCCCGGAAGAAATGCTCCATACAAACCGTAAAATCTCCCGGCTCCACCCATTCATTTTTGACCGCATAAAACAGTCCATTCCAGACTTTTACCAGCTCCTCCGTCTTATCCGTCCCGGGAAGCTGTACTCTGCGCAGTTTCATTTCTTCTCCAATATGCCTTCTCCCCTGTTCATAAAAATCTTCCGGAATACGCTTCCTGTCCTCTCCGGCCCGAAAAACCGCTCTGTTTGTACAAAACGCATGGCATCTTGCATCCACCGCATCCTGATAGGCTGCCCGCAGTTCCCGGACACCGCTATGCATCGTGCTGATTCCGACATATTCCTGCGCCAGTTCATTTTTCAAAAGCAGCGGCGCATTTTTATCAGACACAAGATACACATCATACCCTTCCACATTGTGCAGATAAATATACTGCTTCTCCGCCGCCTGGGTCTCCCTGGGATTCACGGCATAAACATAATAAGCCTGCAGATCAAACTCGCTTTCGTATTCCGACTGCATCGTATTCAGCTCTTCCTCCGTGATCCGCTCATTCAGCATCAGATATTTTAACTGCTGATGCCCCAGCCGTTTGGTGGTCTTACTGTTCTCCCGGCTCTCTGTGATCTCCTGCTCCAGTTTTCTCATAATGTCCTGCAGCTTTTCCCGCTCCACTGGTTTTAAAAGATACTCCCGGGCACCCATACGAAGCATTTCCACCGCATAAGAAAAATCCGCGTATCCGCTCACGATCACAATGATCGGTTTCTCCGGAAGCTCCTGTACCTTCTCTACCAGCTCGATGCCGTTCATTTTGGGCATACGGATATCCGTGAACATCACATCCACTTTTTGACTCTGCAGCATTTCAAACGCCATCTCGCCATTGTTGCATTCTATGATCATTTCGACCGGAACGCCGCTTCGCTGTATCATCGTCCGGATTCCCTGCCGTATCAGCTTTTCATCTTCCACGATCATAACTGTCTTCATAACCATTACCCTTCCTTACGATCTCATCGGCACACATACTGAAACTTTTGTATAGCAGCCCGGCTTGGACGCAATATCGATCCCGTATTTTTCTCCGAAACTCATGCGGATCCTGTCCTGTACATTTTTCAGACCGATTCCGTTACCGGAACCGCCGTCCGTCTCAATTTCACCTGCTATCTTTTTCTTTAATCTCTCTATCTGTTCCTCACTCATACCTTTTCCCGCATCGGTGATCTCAATAATGCACTCTTCACCCCGTGCAAAGCCTTTGATATAAATATTGGTGTCCTCCGCCAGCTCCTCTATGCCATGATAAATTGCATTCTCAACGATCGGCTGTAAAGACATTTTCGGTATTCTCTGTTTTAAGATGTCCTCCGGCAGATTCAGGGACAGATAGATCTCATAGTCGAAACGCAGGTTGATCAGCGCCAGATAATTTTTGATATAGGCAAGCTCTTCCTCCACCAACACATCATTCGACACCCATTTCATACTGTAGCGGAGCAGATTCCCAAGGGATGTGATCGCGTCTGAGATCGCATACTCCTCATCGATCTCCGCCATCATTTTGATGGACTCCAAAACATTATAAATAAAGTGGGCATTGATCTGATTTTGCAGGGCACGAATCTCCGCATTCTTTGTCAATATCTCCCTGTCAATATTCTCTTTCATGAGCTGCTCAATGCGGTCCAGCATTTTATTGATCTGCTCTCCCAGCTCGCCCATCTCATCGTTTCCGCTGTTTTCAATCCTTACGCTCAAATCGCCCTTTTGAATGGCGCGTATGGATTTCAATATATCATAAAAATGCCGCAAAAGACGCATCACGATCCAGTGGATCAAAAAGGCCAGTCCGACGATAAGCACCAGCATGATTACCACAAAGCTGTTCCGCATCCGATATACATAGCGCACATTCTCCGTGATATCCTTTACGGATAACAAGGTCCCCTGCATTTCCCGGATATACGAATACGAAACAATAAGATGCTCGCCGTTCTGCTTTATATATTCCGTATGGATGCCGTCTTTCTCAAATCCCTTTTCCATCTCAGCCCGCACAAATTCCGCGGAGCTTTCCTGCTCGTTATCGCCAAAATACAGATTTCCCTCCTCCGAGATAAAACAGCTCCACTCGTCTTCGATCGTCTCATACAGGGAAGGAAAAATATCCTCTATTGCGACTGCCGTCTCGATCACGCCGATCCGCCCGGCCTCGTAATCCTCCACATTCGTTACAAGGGCGGCAATTTTCTGTCCCTCCCGATTATCAAACAGCCTGTCGGAATAGTTATAGTGCCATCCCGTATGATCCGGCTCAGCCGCCCATTCCATTTTATTCATACGGGAGCGGCTGTATAAAATGGGCATCATTTCCTGTACATTGTCATTGACCGCATAGACACGCACACCATACAACAACGTGTTGTTATAGACAAGCCGCTCCAGGGCAGCAATGTCTGAGTGATAAAAGTTCACCAGCTCCTCCGTCTCTATCTGCTCCTGGCGTGCCGTTTGGCGGAGCATCTGCAGAAGAGGTTCATCATTCAGAAAAAACTGCGTCGTCATATTGACGGAGTCAATATTCTCCAGTAAAGTATCCTGACTGCGCTCCATCGTATACTGCATATAGTTCCGGTTTTCGCTGATAACGTTCTTTTCCATATTGTAAAACAATACGCCTGCCATAATGGAGATCGGCAAAATGACAAGGAAAACAATGACCAGCGTAAACTTCCCGTTCAGTTTTAGTCCGTTTAACTTTTCCATCCAATCGGTTTTCATCACTTACTGCATTCCCAGCTTCTCTTTTGCCTTCTCCATCAGTTCCGTTTTCATCACCTGTACTTCCTCAAAGCCATAAGATTCTCTCTGTTCCAGAAACCGCGCAAATATTTCATCAAAACGCTCCTCCGACTCCGCAAGCAGCAGCGTGGGCAGTGTTTCACTCCACAGCACAACTATTTTATTCTCCGCAAAAGCCTCTTTTGAGCCATAGGGAAGAAAGGAATCATACTGCCCGTTATAAACCGCATACGGATAAGACCATTCCGAAAGCTGCCTGAGAGGCTCCGCCGTCTCCTGCTTCCATTGCAGCTGCGTCACGTCATCCTGCAGCATCCAGTAGGTATCGTCCGCACCATACAATCTGTCATATTCTGCACGATCAGAGTTTAAAACCGCTTTGACATCTTCCTTTACGACAGGCTTTCCGTCCACATAATCAAAAGTCTCCCCCTCCACGCCGAGACAGATACGGAGCTGGCCCTGTTCACTGAGCAGATAATCCAAAAAGGCAATAGCGCGCTCCGGGTTCTCACAATTTTTGGATATCAGGGTCACCGTCCATCCATTGATCCCGGTAGTGGTGAGCGTGTGATCGTCTCCCGCCGCGTTTTTGGGACCGTCTACCGCAAGATAGATCCTGTCCGGATGATTCGTATAGAGTTCCTTTTGCTGCGTCACCATATCCGTAGACTGATAGATCATACAGAAATATCTTCCTTTTGCCAGCTTTTCTTCCATCTGGGTTCTCTGATCGATAAAAATGTCATTGGCAAGCAGCCCTTCCTCTCCGAGTCTGCGAAACATTTTCAGCCATGTGATATAATCCTCGTTCGTATAGCGATCGTAATACCTGCCGTTCTCCTCAAAGGGCACCGCCAGAAAATTCATCAGATACTTGTCGAAGGATACATTTCCCTGATCGTTAAAGACATGGGCCCCCACCGGGATCAGCGGCTCCCCGTCCACCGTCGGAAACATTTCATATGCTTTCTCCACCGCTGCCTGAAATCCCTCCGGCGTCGTCATGTCAGGGCTTCCGATCGCCTCATAAATATCTTTCCGCACCAAAAAGGTCTGGTTGGAGCCGATATTGTCATGCTCCTCCAAATCCTTTGCACTGTAGCTGGAATTGGGATAGGAATAAATGTTCCCGTCCTCCTGCGTGTACCAGCTGACCGCGTCGGCATCGCTGACCTGATAAAAATAGGGATCATATTCATCCGCAAGCGCATTGATAGCATAGACCATATCCCGGTCTATCATCTCATTGATCTGCGGCTCCCACCAGCCAAGTGTGATGAAATCCGGCAGGGAATCGGCGGCGATCAGCGCATTCAGCTTCTCGCTCTCGTTTCCGCCAGGCGTGATAAAGCGCAGGCTTACCCCTGTTTCCTCCGTAATTTTTCTGGAGACGATATTTTCTCCCCAGTCTGCCGCAAACCATGAATAATTGATGTACCAGTCAAAACCGACCGGTTCCCCGGCGTATGCCTGCCATGCCGGAGCATCTTCCTCCAATAAAATCGGCTCTGTCTCCTCCGCCGTTTTGTCATCTTCTGCACAGCCTGTCCCAAACAGACATACCAAAATCAAAAAAAATGTTGTCAGGATACTTTTCCTGTTTTTTCTTTTCACGTTTTATCCTTCCGTTCCTATGATCGTCTGTAAACATCCTTATTATATAGTATAAGGCCATTAAGATTCTATTTCAACGGATTTACGCTGCAGCAGTTTTCTATCATATGAAAAAGGCAGTACTCCCTCAGGATAATACTGCCTTTTACTTCTTTTAACTTTTCTGTGTTCAGTTGTTATTCCTTCACGCTTCCTGCTGATATACTGCTGATGATATACTTGGAGCAGAAGCAGAACACGATCAGGATCGGTACTACGGAAATGGCAACGCCCAGATAGATAGCGCCCTGGTTCTTCTGCAGATCCGTCGCCGCATTCAGTGTACTTATCATAACCGGCAGCGTCATCTTTTTCGGCGTATTTAACAAGATCAACGGTACCAGATAGTTGTTCCAGTTGCCGATAAAGGAACCGATCGACATGGTCGCGATACCGGGCGCCATGATCGGGAGCACTATCTTATGGAAGATATGCAGCTCGCCCGCACCGTCGATTCTCGCCGCCTCCAGCAGCGCCTTGGATAATGTGGACTGCACATACTGGCGCAGGAAGAACACTGTGCCCGGCGCCGCGATCGCGGGAATGATCAGCGGCAGATAGGAATCCACCATATGCAGCTTCTGACAGAGATTGTAAAAACCGATCAGACTCAGCTGCGCCGGAATCATCATAAACACTACGAGTATTTTAAACAGCCAGCCATTGCCCTTAAAGCGATATACCGCCATGGCATACGCCGTGATCGACGAGAAATAAGCTGTCAGTATGGTCGCCGGCACAGCCACCAGAAGACTGTTTTTAAAACCCAGAAACAGATTCACATATTCAAACAGTGCAGTCCAGTTTTCAGCCAGATGATTGCTGGGAATGAGCGTGAAAGAATGGGTGATCTCCACGCCGCTTCTCGTAGCATTTACCATCATCAACAGAAACGGGAGGAAGCATATCAATGCAAGCAGAATCAGACAAGCATAAATAATTCCTTTTTTAACCTTCGTTGCCATACTAGTCATCCTCCCTTCCCAATGTCTTAAACTGGATGATGGACACGATCAGAATAATAAAGAACAGCGTGTAGGCGATCGCCGAAGCGTATCCAACCTGATGCGTCTCAAAACCGAACTTGTAAAGATACATAACCGCTGTCTGCAGACACCCTGAAGGCTCTCCTGCCGTGTTCGGCGCAACGCCGTTCATCAGGAAGGGCAGGTCGAACAGCTGCAGGCCGCCGATCAGGGAAGTCACGAAAACATAAAGCATGATCGGTCGAAGCAAAGGCAGTGTTATCTTTGCAAACACCTTCCATCTGCCGGCGCCGTCGATGGCCGCCGCTTCAAAATAGTCTGTCGGAATGCCCTGTACGCCTGCCATCAGCATGATAAAGGAATTACCGAACCACATCCAGGCGCCGATCACCGAGATCACATAAGGCGCCGTTCCCGTAGACCCAAGCCAGTTGACCTGCTCCTTCGTGATCCCCAGCGTCAGCAGAAGCTGGTTAAAGCTGCCGTACTTCCAGTCAAGCAGTGTCTTAAACAGAAAGGCCACGGAAGTCGCCGCGATCAGGTTCGGCAGATAATACACCGCTCGAAATATCCCTAATCCACGGATTTTGTACTTAATATCGCTGAAGATCACCGTAAGCAAAAAGGCCAATCCCAGCTGAAGTATAATATTCACACCCCATATTTTAATGGTGTTTTTCAGGGCTCTCCAGAAGAATTTATCCTTAAAGACCCTTATGTAGTTGTCAAGTCCTGCCCATGTCGCATCACCGAAACCTTTGTAGTTGGTAAAACTCAAATAAAACGTGCGCAACACCGGATATACGTTGAACGTCAGAAAGACGATCACAAAAGGCAGCACAAACAGATAGGCTATTCGATTCAAATCTCTTTTTTTTGCTTTCCCCGCATTTGTTTTTGCCATATTTCCCTCCGTCTCACAGAGCAAAGGGGGCCGCGCCTGGCTGCCCCCTCCTCCCCTCAATCATTATCTGTTAACAGTGATTTCCGGATATGTAGCCTCAATCTGGTCATAGAACTCGTTCCATGCCTCTTCCTTGTTCATCTCACCGGTCTTGATCGATGTGGTCGCTCTTCCCCACTCGTCACCGATAAACTTGTCGTATCTGGTAACCTTGGAATAGTCGATGCCCTTTGCCTGCTCCAGCCAGAACTTATAGAGCTGCTGTCCGCCGTAAACTTCGTTTGCGTCATCCGCATGAGCCTCCAGTACCGGAATCAGAGATACGGTATCACCCTCGGATTTCTCGATCCACCAGTTTGCAGTGTCCTCATTGAGGGTACAGAACTTCAGGAAATCCCATGCCTGCTCTTTTCTCTCGGACAGAGCGGAGATGCCGATGTAAGTACCACCACCGAAGCCGTAAGCCGGACCGGAGCACACGCCCCACTTGCCGGAAGTATCCTGCACATTATCTCTCATGGTAAGCACACCCCAGGAAGGAAGACCGAACGCAAACACTTCTGTCTTATCCATGCCGGCTGTTGCCTCTGCGAACTGCTCTGCATCCCATACGTTTACGGAATCATCCGCATAGTTCTGGATATCTGCAGAAAGGATCGGCACCTCGCCTGCCATTGCCTGATACCAGGGAGTGGACCACTGGTTCGCATATGCTGTGTAATCATCCTGGTAAAGGGAAATACAGAGATTCTGATACTCTTTTCTTCCCTCATCCACATTCAGTACGCCGTCGATTACCCAAGCCGAATCACCGGAGAAATAATTGATCTCCGCATCGGAAGCAAAAATCCGATAGCCCGCATCCTTCAATGTCTGAGCTGTATTCAGAATGGTCGGATAGTCAGCAAACAATTTGCCGATTTCATCGGGATCATCCGTGCCGAACACCGTCTGTGCAATGTCTCTTCTGTAATAGATACCCGCCGGTGTGATCTGATAGGAGATCGCTCTCTGAATGCCATCCGAATCCTGGCCAACCTCCCAGACATAATCCACGATCTGATCCGCGTAATCCTGCGCATTGTAGGGCGCCTGGTTCAGATCCTCAAAGTAACCCGCATCGTAAAAATCCTCCAGCATCTGCGGCTCGCCTACGATGATATCCGGCTCTTTCTGTCCGCCGTTTAATGCTGTCTGCACCTTAGTCACATAGTTAGCCGGCTCGATTACAACCGTCTCCACATCATTGCCTGTCTTTTCCTTATAATATTCCGCGAACTGCTCCAGATCCGCAGCTAATGTCCAGACTACTAATTTATCTCCGCTTGATGATGCTGTCTCTCCGGATGCCCCGTCGTCTCCTGCTGCCGCATCATCTCCTGCCTCCGCTCCGGATGAAGCGCTGCCGCTGTCACTTCCTGTGCTGCCGGTAGATGATCCGCCGCCACAAGCCGTCAATCCAAATACCATGCTGCCGGCAAGCATTACCGCCATAAGTTTTTTCAGTTTCATAAAATATCCTCCTTTTTGTTTCCAACATTTCTTATTGTTGTCTCTTGATAAACTGATTATATCTGGGTATCACTTTGGTT
The DNA here is from genome assembly GCA_964625055.1 of uncultured Bacteroides sp. Lineage (GTDB taxonomy): Bacteria > Bacillota > Clostridia > Lachnospirales > Lachnospiraceae > UBA3282. Next base: position 13,289 of record CAZUZZ010000013.1, read on the forward strand.
ATAATGTCTCAAATTTTACAAAGGTATCATTTTTTCAGTAGCAGATCGTCTGAATGGAATGAGGCCCGATCACCGTTTCCATTCCGCAGCCCGCTTCCCGTATAGTCACAGGAACTTCTTCCCCTGTCTTATTCAGTAAAACAAGCACCTTTTCCCCGTTCGGATTCCTGAACGCGGTCACCTCCACCGCATCCGTATATCTCGTCGTACCGATCCTTACGGCTCCCGGCTCAATATAGCGGCTGAAATGTCCTATATAATAGTAGGTCAGACGCTTTTCATAAGTATCTTCTTCCGCATTGCACATGATCGGAGCCGCACAGAAGTTGCCCACATGGTTTGGGCCGCCCTTTTGATCCAGGAACAGATTCCAGTCATAGGAAGCGCTGATGCCCGCATTCAGATTCCCCAGAATGTCATGCGCATACATCTCCGCCTTCTCCACCTCGCCCGAATCCGCAAAGCGGGAGTACTCCACACAGCCCTCCGTAAAGAACACCTCTTTATCCGGGTATTTCTTCCGGATCAGCTCTATCGCGTCAAAATGATCTCCCGTATACCAGTGCAGCGCCGCGCCCCGGATATACTTCCCGGTCTCTTCGTCTGCCGCCACTTCCTTAAAACGCTGGTATGCCTCCTCCTTGTTGTGGTCCCACACAAAGATACCTATATCCGAAAGTCCTTCACGCTCCAGCGCGGGTCCCAAGTGCTCTCTTACGAAGACCGCTTCCTCCTCCGAGGTATAAATGCAGGAATCCCAGGTCTGCACTGCCATAGGTTCGTTCTGCACGGTAAGGAAGCCGATCGGTATCCCCGCCTCCTGATAAGCCTTGATGAATTTCACAAAATATGCCGCCCAGGCCGGATAAAACTCCTCCTTTAGCTTCCCGCCGTTATTCATCTCCCCATTTGTTTTCATAAATGCCGGCGGCGACCAGGGGGATACCAGAAATTCCATATCCTCGCCCGCTTCCTTCTGGGCATCCCGGATCAGGGGAATGATCTCTTCGAAGTCATGGGCGATGGAAAAGGTCGCAAGTTCCGCATCCCCCTCCTCCACATAGGCATAATTCCCCAGCGCAAAATCGCAGCTGTTCATATGGATCCTTCCCAGATGATACCGAAGTCCCGTCTGCCCGAAATATGCCTCTGCAAGCTCTTTCTTTTTTCCCTCACTCATGCCGGCATAGTTGTGCGCCGCGCTCTCGGTAAATGCCCCGCCAAATCCCCGTATTGTCTGGTAAACCGCATCGGGATACACATTGATAACGTGCATACAGTCCTGTACTGTCCCCGCATCATGCACGGTCTCCTCCCACATCTTTCCGGCACTGTAATCTGTAATGATCTGTCTGATCTTCTCCATTTGCTATCACCTCACACCTTTCCTGAAAATTCTCTTTCCCGGTCAGCCAAGCAGCATCTCGATCCGCTCCACTCGTCCTGCCCGGACATCCTCCGCCAGTTTTCCGCTGACACATTCCGCAGTTACATTGACCTCGCTCTTATTTTTATAGATGAATCTCATATCTTTCACCGTATAAGTTCCCGGTATATAATCCCTCTTTTCTTCCATTCGGTACTCGACTGCAATCTCGCCGAGAAGCGTAGCCAAAACGACTTTATCCTCCGGGATCAAATATTCCGGTATTGCCGGACTGGGCGCAAAGACAAGCTCACCGTTCTTTAATGCAAAGACATTTCTGCCGAACATCATCAGCTTCCATATGCTGATAAATTCAATGGTGGAGCCGGAAAGTCTCGCCACGAATCCTTTCCCGTGAAGCTTCTCGTTGGGATTTCGGCTGCTCGCGATAAAGGATGAGTTCTCATATATACTTCTCCCATAGATCCCGGGATCCAGGAACGGAACCGCCGCCTTATGGAAATCATCGAAAAATTCCTCATACATACCGCTTCTGATCAGTTCCAGCAGATACTTGTACTCCATATGCAGCCAGATTGACTCATTCTCCAGCCAGCCGGGCGTAAACGCACGCGCTCTTCCAAGCTCATAGGACGCCTGCTCCAGAGAGGCATTTACCTTATACATGGATAACTTCGTGTCATACAGATCACTGCTCTTCACCTTCTCATACAGACTTTTCTTGCTGTCCTTCGACATATCCAGTTTTAGATACCGTACCGGCCCTTCCAAAAAGGCCGGGATACACTTCACTTCAAATCGAAGCGGGTAGATGCCATCCTGCTTTTTCTCATATTCCGGTACTTCATAGGAGAAATAAGTCGGACAGACGCCCTCGCCATAAGCGCAGGCCTTTTCTATGCCATGTCTTACAACCGTCTCCCATTCTCTTAATACTGCCGCAAGCCCTTCGCTCCGATAATTTCTCCTCTGACCCGAGATACCCGCAAACGTCTTATCCCGGTAAAGCTCCTTCACATCGTTAATGCGGTTCCAAAACGAGAGCACTTCACCGTCTCCCGACAGATTATCTTTTTCCAGACGTACGATCAGCTGCAGCTCGTCAATAAAATCAGCAAGCTCCTCTGTGACCGACACCTCCGCCGGATATTTCTCCAGCACAGAGATGGTATAGCGCAGCATTCTCGCCAGTTCATATGTCTCCGCCATGGAAGATCCGAAAAGAGCCGGCAGTCCATTCAGCGCATCATACCAGCCCGGTTTTCCTCCCTCCATCTCAACGCCCATTCCATAGGCATCCAATGCGGCAAACTTTGCAGTGCATAATAAGAGCAGCTTTTCCATCAAGGTGACACGGACCACTTCTCCGCTGCCAAATTGTGCCCGAATCAGTTTCTCTTCCGTGTTTCGCTTGCTCTCCTCATTCAATGCATGATATTGGCGCAGTCCGTTCTCCGTTTCCACATAGCGTTTCTTTCGCGGATTGATGTTGATCTGGGAAAGGAAATAGGTGTAATCCTCCTCGTAGAGCATTTCTTCTTCCTTTTCAGGATTGATCTCCAGATAATCCTCTATCAGATCCAGATTATAGGTCCAATGATCGCTCCAGTATCCTTCCCCGAAGTTGCCGTTCACCATGCTGTCCGCAAAGTCAATGATCTGATAAAACAGCGATTCCTTCCATTCTCCCAGCACATCGTCCAGCTTCGCCCACAATGCGCCCGGCGTAAAGGGCCTGTCAACAAATTTTACAAGCTCTGCGGCCGCCGCCTCATCCAGCTCCCCGAACAGGGTCTTTGCCTTCTCCTGTTCCAGCCTGTATGTAATCTTTTCCACACCCAGAGGATTGTAGCCATCCAGCTGGATCAGACTGTAAAATTCCTTAATGTTCTCCCTGCCGACAAAAGGCGCAAAGAACGTGTCACAGCGCCGGTTTTGATTCACGTCACGGAAATTGCCGTTGCCCTGTGAGAAAAATTCCGGCAGCATGGAGAAATAGTTGTAATCCCGCTCCAGATCTCCGTGCT
>CAZUZZ010000014.1:0-9730 GCA_964625055.1 uncultured Bacteroides sp.
ATCAGGATATGACAAGAGAGATTTCACCGCTTGCAGTGGCTGATGATGCTGTTTTAATAGATTCCTCCTATATGACGATAGAAGAAGTGGCGGAGACAATTATTGATAAGACAGGGCGGAAGGGGTGATTCTTATGGAAGTTATCCTGGCACAGCACTCGGGTTTTTGTTTTGGCGTTAAAAGAGCGTTAGATACTGTATACGAGCAGTTGGAATCCGGCGGGAATATCTACACCTATGGAGCGATTACCCATAACGAAGAAGTCGTGAAGGATTTAGAAAAAAAGGGAGTCCATGTCATAGAATCGATAGGAGAACTTTTGCAGATAGAGGAAGGAACTGTCATCGTTCGTGCGCATGGAATCGCAGCCGGTATTTATGAACAGATAGAGATGAAGGGGTTGAAATGTGTTGACGCAACATGCCCTTTTTTCACACGTATCCATGATATTTTGGATAAAGAGAGCGCAGAGGACAAACAGATTATAGTCATTGGCGATGCGGGACACCCGGAAGTGGAGGGCACCGTAGGGTGGTGCCGGACCCCGGCAATTGTGATAGAAACCCCGGAGGATGCGGAAAAATTTAACTATAACGGGGATAAGGAACTTTGTATTGTGGCACAGACGACATATAACTACAATAAATTTCAAGATATAGTTGAAATTTTTAAGCAAAAAGGTTACAATATTAGTGTTGTGAATACTATTTGTAACGCTACGGAAGAGCGACAAACCGAAGCAAGGAAGATAGCAGCTCAGGTTGATGTAATGATAGTAATAGGTGGAAATCATAGTTCTAATACGCGGAAGCTATATGAAATTTGTATGCAGGAATGTGAAAACACATATTTTATACAGACATTGGATGACTTGAAGTTAAAGTTACCTGAATCTGTTCGGCTGGTAGGTATTACAGCAGGGGCCTCTACCCCAAATAATATTATCGAGGAGGTTCAAAATTATGTCAGAATTAACTTTTGAACAAATGTTAGAGGAGTCTTTAAAGACAATACACACAGGAGAGGTTGTTGAAGGTACCGTTATTGATGTGAAGCCGGAAGAGATCATTCTCAACATCGGATACAAATCAGATGGCGTTTTAACGAGAAATGAATATACAAATGAACCCAACGTAGATCTGACAACCATCGCAAAGCCGGGTGACACCATGGAAGTTAAGGTGTTAAAAGTGAACGATGGAGAGGGACAGGTTCTCCTTACTTACAAGAGGCTTGCGGCTGACAGAGGCAACAAGCGGATCGAGGAGGCGTATGAAAACAGAGAAGTGCTTACCGCAAAGGTGGCGCAGGTTCTGGACGGCGGCTTGAGCGTAGTGGTGGAGGAGGTGCGGATCTTTATTCCGGCAAGCCTCGTTTCCGACACTTACGAGAAGGATCTGAATAAGTATGCGGGTCAGGAGATCCAGTTCGTGATCAGTGAGTACAATCCGAAGAGAAGAAGATATATCGGCGACAGAAAACAGCTGATCATGGAGGAGAAGGCAGAGTTACAGAAGAAGCTCTTTGAGACCATCAAGATCGGTGACACCGTGGAAGGCACAGTCAAGAATGTGACAGACTTTGGTGCATTCATTGATCTGGGCGGCTGCGATGGGCTGCTCCATATCTCCGAGATGTCCTGGGGCAGAGTGGAGAATCCGAAAAAGGTATTTAAGGTGGGCGATGTGTTGAAGGTGCTCATCAAGGATATCTCCGGCACGAAGATCGCGCTGAGTCTTAAATTTGAGGATGCAAATCCCTGGAAGGGAGCTGCGAGCAAATACGCTGTGGGCAGCGAGGTGACCGGCAAGGTGGCACGCATGACGGATTTCGGTGCATTTATCGAGCTGGAGCCCGGTATTGACGCACTGCTTCATGTGTCCCAGATATCCAAAGAACATATTGATAAACCCTCTGACGTATTAAAGAGCGGTCAGGAGGTAACAGCGAAGGTAGTAGACTTTAACGAGGCAGACAGAAAGATCAGCCTGAGCATCAAGGCTATGTTTGCACCGGAACCCAAGGCGGAGCCGGCAGCGGACGAGGATGTGGTGTCTGTAGATATTGATGCCGTGATCGCGGAAGAGAACGAGAGCGCTGAATAAGCACTTTTTCGTCTGTGGTTTGTATGATTTGGATTAAAAAAGAATAAGGATGGTGGGGCTTCATGGCATATGATTATGAGCAATTTAAAAAAGCGGTTTATGACCTGACCAAGATAGACCTGAACGCTTACAAGGAAAAACAGATGAAGCGTCGGATTGACACGTTGATTGCCAAAAATAAGATTACGGGGTACGAGAATTACGTCGCTGCGCTGAAATCCGATACGGCGAGATTTGAAGAGTTTGTCAATTATCTTACGATCAATGTGTCTGAGTTTTATCGGAATGTAGATCAGTGGCAGCTTTTGGACAAAGATGTTTTCCCGGATCTGATCAAGCGATACGGCAATAATTTAAAGATCTGGAGCGCTGCCTGCTCCACAGGCGATGAGCCCTATTCTCTGGTGATGGCGCTTTCCAGACATCTGCCTCTGAATCAGATTAAAATTACTGCCACTGACCTGGATAAGCAGGTCATTGCCAAGGCGAAAGTGGGACTGTATGGTGCAAAGAGCATCGCGGGTGTCCCGGCGGATCTGAAAAAGAAGTATTTCACTCAGATCGGGCCTTCCTACCAGATTTCCGATGAGATCAAGGCAAGGGTTGAGTTTAAGGAACATAATCTGTTGAAGGATACATACCCGACAGATTATCACCTGATCGTCTGTCGTAATGTGTTGATCTATTTTACGGAGGAGGCGAAGGACGAGGTGTTCCGCAAGTTCCAGAAGAGTCTTAAATCAGGCGGTTACCTCTTTATCGGAAGTACGGAGCAGATCATCAATCACAAGGATGTGGGATTTGAACGGAAAAATTCTTTCTTTTATCAGAAACCATAAGAATGAAAAAGCAGCGATGATTCGCTGCTTTTTTTGTGTCCCGAATTAATATGTCTTAGCCATTTTGCCGAGCAGGTACTGTGCATAGCGGGAAAAGAGTTCCCGGTCTGTCTTTCGCTCATCCGTAAGCTCGAAGAAGAGCTCTCTGCTCTTGTAATCCCGTTTGAAAAACGGCTCTGTCATCACATCCCACTGGGGGAGAAAGTGGCCGTATTTGCGGGTGTAGCAGGTGGCGGCAGTGGCCTGGATACGATGCGCCTTATCCACGAAGGAGGATACCGATTTATGAAGGGCAGTGTCCTCTGCGGGCAGATAGTAATAGTCTTTGTAATTAGAGTAGTAATATTTCATTTCTTCCTCGTAGAGGGGAACTTTTAAGATGCCTTCGCTCTTTTCACCGCTGAAATAGCAGCCGTTGGACAGGTCGGAGACTGCCATCGGAAGAGGTGTGGGAAGAGCCAGCTTCATCAGCACCTCCTGTCGGTCCTGCCCGTTATAGTCAACATACTGGTTTGCCTGCACCTTCTTTGCGCGGATATCCCCATTGAAGAGGTCATAGAAGGCGAGCAGGGGGAGGATCTGCAGCATACCGTGCATATCATCCCTGTTGTGTAAGAGCAGGAGAGCGCGGGCCTCCTCTGAGGGAGCCTTCACATAATTCTGGTAGACCTCGATCAGTTCACCGCCGTGGTAGAGGTCTTTTCTCTGAATGCCAAGGAGCGTCTCCAGAGTCTTCTGCTTACAGTTCGGGATATGGAGGAATGCCTTGTAGGGGGAGATCCGTTTGTAAAGATCGATGCCGTCAAAGCTGTCAAAATTGTGAGGCAGCTTGTGCTGAGCACATTTTTGCAGCAGATAGGGCAGATCAAAATTGTTGCCGTTAAAGTGGATCAGGTGTGTAAAGGAGGCGGCAAAGCCAAAAAAGTCGGATAGCAGAGCGGCCTCCTCAATGGGATTTTCGCAAAACCATTGGCGGATCTGCCAGGAACCTTCTGCATAAAAGGCTGTACCGATCAGATAGAGTGAGGAGCTTTTCGCAGTAAAGCCGGTGGTCTCAATATCCACAAACAGGAATCGCTCGAGGGGAGCAATCCGCTCTAACGGATAACCTATGGTAAAAGAATCCAAAGTCTGTTTTACGATCTGCATGATTTCCTCCGTTTTATATCGCTGACTCTATGTAGCTATTATCTTACCATATTTTTTGAAATAGCAGTAGTTTTTTTCGTCGAAAAATAGTATATTTATTATAGCAGTTCAACCACCCGGCGGACAGTGGAGATAAGATCGGCTGTCCATATCAATGGGTGTGAGTGGAACGTGAAAGGAGCAGGGTTATAGGTATGGCTAAACTAACATTTAACGGCGGCATACACCCCTACGACGGCAAGGATCTGTCAAAAGATAAACCGATCAGGAAAGTGCTGCCCAAGGGAGATCTGGTTTACCCGCTGTCCCAGCATATCGGCGCGCCTGCCAAGCCTGTCGTGGAGAAGGGCGACCGGGTATTGACAGGACAGAAGATCGCTGAGGCGGGTGGCTTTGTGTCTGCACCCATCTATGCCACGGTATCGGGTACGGTGAAGGCAATTGAGCCCAGACGTGTGGTTACCGGTGACAGTGTGATGAGTATTATTATTGAAAATGACGGTCTGTATGAGGAGGTGGAGTATCCCAAGCGCAAGCCTCTGGAGGAGATGACCAGAGAGGAGATCATCGAGTGTGTGAAGGAGGCCGGCATCGTGGGCATGGGAGGCGCAGGCTTTCCCACATTTATCAAGCTTTCGCCCAAGGAGCCTGAGAAGATCGATTATGTGATCGCAAACTGTGCAGAGTGTGAGCCTTATCTGACTTCGGACTATCGCAGAATGATAGAGGAGCCGGAAAAACTGGTAGGCGGTCTTAAGGTATCTTTGCAGCTGTTTGAGAATGCAAGGGGCATCCTGGCGGTGGAGGACAACAAGCCGGACTGCATCGAGATCCTGAAAAATCTGACGAAGGACGAGCCGCGTATCAGTGTCAAGGCGCTTAAGACCAAGTACCCTCAGGAGGCGGGCGGCTTTAAGCAGGATCCTGTGAAGGTTGTCTCCGGCGGGCCGATGATGGGCTTTGCGCTCTTTGGGCTGGATGTGCCGACCACGAAGACGGCTTCGGCGCTTTTATGTCTCACGGAGGACGAGGTTTCCCGTATGGAGCCCAGCGCCTGCATCAACTGCGGTCGTTGTGTGGAGGTTTGTCCGAGCCGCATCGTTCCCAGACTCCTGGCGGATTACGCGGAGCATTATGAGGAAGAAGAATTCCTTGCCCATGATGGCATGGAGTGCTGTGAATGCGGCTGTTGCAGTTTTATCTGCCCCGCCAAGAGGCCTCTGACGCAGACCATCAAATCCATGCGCAAGATACAGCTTGGTAAGAAGAAAAAATAAGCAGAAAGGAGCATAGACTGAAGAGATGAATGATTTAATGAAAGTATCTTCCAATCCTCATATCAGATCGAAGTCCACCACTGCAAGCATTATGCTCACCGTGGTGATCGCCCTTCTTCCTGCGGCGGGATTTGGAATTTATAACTTCGGGCCGAAAGCGCTGCTGTTGATCTTAGTGACGGTGGCCTCCACGGTGTTGACGGAGTTTGCATTTGAGAAGATCTGTAAGAAAAAAGTGACGATAGGAGATTATTCCGCTGTGGTGACGGGACTGCTGCTGGCATTGAACCTGCCGGTATCCGCACCCTGGTGGATCGGTGTGGTGGGCGGTGTATTCGCCATTCTGGTAGTCAAGATGCTGTTTGGCGGTTTGGGCCAGAACTTTATGAATCCGGCGCTGGGTGCAAGGTGTTTCCTGTTGATCTCCTTTACTTCCATCATGACGAATTTTGACTGTGACGCGTACACGGGAGCGACGCCTCTGGCGGCTTTGAAGAGCGGAGAGAGTGTCAATATCCTGAATATGGTGATCGGCCGTACGGCGGGAACTATCGGTGAGACTTCCATGATCGCCATTGTGATCGGCGCCTGCATCCTGATCCTCTTCGGAATCATCGATCTGCGGATTCCCGGCACCTATATCGTGACACTGGCAGTTTTTGTAAGCCTCTTTGGCGGACGGGGACTGGATTGGCCTTACATATCAGCTCACCTCTCCGGCGGCGGGCTGATGCTGGGCGCGTTCTTTATGGCGACGGACTATGTGACCAGACCCATCACGAAAAAGGGACAGTATGTATACGGTGCGCTGCTTGGTATTCTGACAGGTATCTTCCGTATCTTCGGACCCTCCGCAGAGGGAGTATCTTACGCGATCATCATCGGCAACCTGTTAGTGCCGCTGATCGAGAAGAACACTCTTCCGAAAGCATTTGGTAAAGGAGGGGAGAAGGCATGAAGGAAATGATGAAAAATACAGGGATCCTTCTGGCGATCACTCTGATCGCTGGCCTGCTTTTGGGAATCGTCTATCAGGTGACCAAGGAGCCCATTGCTGCACAGGAGGAGAAGGCAAAGCAGGAAGCCTGCAGAGAAGTGTTTGCGGATGCAGCTTCTTTTGAGGCGGTACAGCTTACGGTGCCGGATGCGGCAGCCTGGAGCGGAGAAGGTTATGCTCAGGAGAGTGTGGATGAGGTGATGGCTGCTTTGGACAGCGCCGGTGCGACGCTTGGCTATGTGATTACGGTGACCACGAAGGAAGGTTACGGCGGCGATATCCAGTTTGCGGTGGGTGTGCGGATGGACGGCACAGTGAACGGGATTTCCATCCTGTCGATCTCCGAGACGGCGGGACTGGGTATGCGTGCCGAGGAGGTCTTAAAGCCTCAGTTTGCGAATAAAAATGTGGAGAAGTTTGAGTATACCAAGAGTGGTGCGGCTGCTGACAGCCAGATTGATGCGATCTCCGGTGCGACGATCACCACAAATGCAGTGACTAATGGCGTCAATGCGGGATTGTACTATTTCCAGACAGAATTGGGAGGAGGTGATGGCGTATGAGAGAGCGGCTTTTAAATGGTATTGTAAAAGAAAATCCGACCTTTGTATTGATGCTGGGTATGTGTCCCACGCTGGCGGTCACGACTTCTGCGATCAATGGTCTGGGAATGGGACTGACCACGATGGTGGTGCTGGCTCTCAGTAATGTGTTCATCTCTCTGCTGCGCAATATTATTCCGGATAAGGTGAGAATTCCGGCCTTTATCGTGATCATAGCTTCCTTTGTGACGATGGTGGAGCTTTTACTGCAGGGATTTATTCCTTTCCTCTATGACGCCCTGGGAATCTATATTCCGCTGATCGTGGTAAACTGTATCATTCTCGGCAGAGCGGAGGCTTATGCTTACAAGAATCCCGTGCTTTTGTCCCTCTTGGACGGCATCGGCATGGGGCTTGGCTTTTCCGTGGCGCTGACCTGCATCGGTGCAGTGAGAGAGCTGCTTGGAGCAGGAGAGGTATTCGGGGTTCATGTGATGCCGGACAGCTTCGTGCCGGTGAGCATCTTTATCATGGCGCCGGGCGCGTTCTTTGTGCTGGCGGTGCTCACGGCGATCCAGAATAAGGTGAAGATCATCGGTGAGAGAAAAGGGAAAGATATGTCCAAGATCCAGTCCGGCTGCAACAGCGATTGCATGAACTGTGGGGATACGGGCTGTGCAAAGCGTCTTGTAGACAATAAGACAGGAGAGGGGGAAAAGAAGAATGGTTAAAGAACTGTTAGTGATCCTGATTGCATCCTCCCTCGTGAATAACGTGGTATTGAGCCAGTTTCTGGGGCTGTGTCCTTTCCTGGGCGTTTCCAAGAAGACAGAGACGGCTACAGGCATGGGTGTGGCAGTTATCTTTGTCATCACCCTTGCTTCGGCAGTGGCGGGAGCGATCTATCAGTTTATTCTGTTACCTTTTGATATTGCTTATTTGCAGACCATCGTGTTTATTCTGGTCATTGCGGCCCTGGTGCAGTTTGTGGAGATGTTCTTAAAGAAATTTATTCCGGGCTTGTATCAGTCTCTGGGTGTATATCTGCCCCTGATCACGACGAACTGTGCTGTGCTGGGTGTGGCGCTGACCAATGTGCAGAAGAGCTACGGAATAGTGACCGGTATAGTCAATGGTTTTGCGACAGCGGTCGGCTTTACAATCTCCATCGTGATCCTGGCAGGAATTCGGGAGAAGCTGACGCACAATGATATACCGGAATCCTTCCAGGGTATGCCCATCGTGCTGGTGACGGCGGGATTGATGGCAATCGCATTCTGTGGATTTTCCGGATTACTCTGATGGAGGGAAAATGGTATGGATATAGCAGGAATTTTAATGGCTACAGGAATTGTGGGAGCGGTAGGACTTTTTGTGGGACTGTTCCTCGGTGTGGCCGGCATTAAATTCAAAGTAGATGTGGACGAGAGGGAGGAGGCCATCTTAGGCGTCCTTCCCGGCAATAACTGCGGTGGCTGCGGCTACGCAGGATGCTCCGGTCTGGCGGCGGCGATCGTGAAGGGGGAGGCCCCCACAAACGCCTGTCCGGTAGGCGGTGAGAAGGTAGGCGCCCAGGTGGCGCAGATCATGGGTGTGGAAGCCGGTGAGAGTGTGCGGAAGGTGGCCTTTGTGAAGTGCAGCGGAGACAAGGAGCGCACCCGTGTGGATTATGACTACACGGGGATCGAAGACTGTACTATGTTAGCTTTTGTGCCAGCCGGTGGACCGAAAGTCTGCAAAGACGGATGTCTCGGTTTCGGAAGCTGTGTGAAGGCCTGCCCCTTTAACGCCATTCATGTGGTAAACGGTGTGGCAGTGGTAGATAAGGAAGCTTGTAAGGCCTGTGGCAAGTGCGTGGCGGCCTGCCCGAAGAAGCTGATCGAGCTGATCCCCTACAGTGCGAAACATATGGTGGCCTGCAGTTCCAGAGAGAAGGGACCTGTGACGATGAAGGCCTGTGATGCAGGCTGTATTGCCTGCCAGCTGTGTAAGAAGAACTGTCCGGCAGACGCGATCGTGATCGAGGAATTCCATGCGATCATCGATCAGGAGAAGTGTACCGGGTGCGGCACCTGTAAGCAGAAGTGCCCGAAGAAAGTGATTGTGTAGGAAATAAGGAGAATATGACCATGGACGGACAGTTGAAGAGCGGAACGGTACTCACATCCGAAAGCGGTGAAAGATATACGGTAAAGCAATTGCTTGGATCCGGTGGCCAGGGGGAAGTGTATTCGGTAGAAGCCGATCATAAGGCGTATGCTTTAAAATGGTATTATAAAAATACGGCCACGAAAAATCAGAAGGAAATACTGGATAACCTCATCCAGAACGGTCCGCCGGATGCCTCCTTTTTGTGGCCGCAGGATATGATCTTCAGGGCCTATGGAGAGTCCTTCGGTTATATCATGCCGCTTCGTCCGAAGAATTACAGAAGCATTGTGGATATGATGAAGAGGAGAGCAGAGCCTTCCTTTTATTGTCTGTGCAGGGCGGCCTATCACCTGACACGGGGATACAATGCACTGCATGGAAAAGGCTATAGCTATCGTGATATTTCCTTCGGCAATGTGTTTTTTGATCCGGATACGGGCGATGTCCTGATCTGTGATAACGATAATGTTTCTTATAACGGCGCGAAAACCGGGATCTATGGGACACCCCGGTTTATGGCGCCTGAAATTGTGACAGGAAAGGAAAAACCTTCCAGAAATACCGACCTGTTTTCACTGGCGGTTCTGCTATTTTATATGTTTATGCTCAATCACCCCTTAGAGGGGAAGAGAGAGGCTGACCACAGGCCAGACACTAGAGAGGTGTCTTT
>CAZUZZ010000014.1:9740-15803 GCA_964625055.1 uncultured Bacteroides sp.
GGCCCAGATTAAATGCATGGACATTCATGCGATGAACAAGTTGTATGGAACGGATCCTTTATTCATTTTTGATCCGGATAACAAAGAGAACAGGCCGCTTGCCGGCTATCAGGACAATGCACTTATTTTCTGGGATCTGTATCCACAGCAGCTGCGGGATCTGTTTACTACGTCATTTACTGTGGGGCTGAAACAGCCGAACCGCAGAATAACGGAGGCTAAGTGGATGGAGACGTTCTCGAACCTTATGTCCGGCATTATGCTCTGTCCGAATTGCGGCTGTGAAGTGTTTTATGATGCGCAGAAGGAAGCGGGCGGCGCCTCGCATACCTGCTGGGGATGTCAGAACGCCGTGACCGTCCCGACAAGGATAGTGATCGGTAAAAATACGGTACTGCTCATGTCCAATACCAGGCTGTATAAACACCATATTGACGGGAATTATGATATGGAGACTGTTGTAGGCGAGGTGGTTCAGAATCCGAGCAATCCGAAGCTGTGGGGCATAAAGAATCTGTCCGAAGAGAACTGGACATATATTAAGGCGGACGGAACGCAGGTTCCTGTACCAAAGGGCCGTTCGGCGGCGATCGTAAAAGATACAAAGATTGATTTCGGACAGCTGACGGGAGAATTTCGTTAAGGAGCATAATTACCGGTATGGAAGACGATAAAGTTTTGGCAAAATTGATACAGGACTATCCGGATGCGCTCTCTGACAGAAAGAAGCTGCAGGCTCTGCTTTTGGATTTTTTTCCGCAGGACAGACGCAAAAGGAATCTGCTGCTGCTTACGTTTGACGATGGGATCGTGCATGAAATGAAGGGACTGGTGCAGATGGATAAAATGACACTGCACCGGTTTGTCAGATCCATCGAGCAGGGATATGATATCAGAACAAAGAGCGCCGAGAACGCCGTCAGCGCGTGGGCAAAGGCGTTTGGGCTGTTGATGGATGAAAGAGAAGCGGACAGTCCGCCGGCTGAAGACGGACCGAAGATAGTGGTCGAAAAAGAGTGGGTTCCCTGTGAGAGCGACAGTCTGTATGAATATGAAGAGACGTCAAGAGGCATTAAAATTCTTAAATTCATAGATTTTGACGATCCGGTTATTGTGATTCCCAATATCATTGATGGGAAAAGGGTGACCGCGGTTGGAAATCATGCGTTTAAAGGGTGTGTCGGAATTGAGAAGATCATTATCTCAGACGGTATAGAAATATTGGGAAACGGCGTGTTTTTAAATTGCAGGGAGTTAAAAGAGGCGGTTTTGCCTGATACATTGCGATGTATCGGCACAACGGATCCCACCGGCTGTCCCAAGATATTGGGGAGCATGACAAAATATGATGGCGCTTTTGAATATACCGGTCTGGAGAAGATCACCATACCGGACAGCGTGAAGGTCATTGGAGACAACACATTTGCCGGCTGTGCGCAGTTAAAGCGGGCCGTACTTCCCAAGCTGAAGGAGATAAAGGAAAACACGTTCCGCTGGTGCAGAAGCCTTCAGGAGGTAGTGTTTTCCAATGAATTGGAAGTGATCAGAATATCCGCTTTTGAAGGGTGCGACGCCCTGCAGAAGATTACACTTCCGGAAGGGACTAAAAGCATTGAAGAAGGCGCTTTTGCAGGCTGTAAAAGCCTGGAAAGCATTTATATACCGGACTCCGTCGTTGAGATCGGCGGTGGGAAGGGTACAGGATTTTTAAAGACTTTTGGAGAACTTGATGAGAGGCATACAAATTTTACAATACGATGCAATGCGGGTTCCTATGCAATGCAATATGCCAGAGCTCAACAAATCAGATGCGCAGATGCACAAGACTATTAAGGAGGAACGATTATGGGAGAAATGAAAAGACCGGGAGGAGAACTGGCGAGCAGGCCGCTGCATTTTTTTTGGATCGTGGATTGTTCCGGTTCCATGTATGGAGAAAAGATTGGTACGGTGAATCATGCCATCCAATCGACAATACCGGAGATGGTATCTGCGGCGGAAAATAATCCGAATGCACAGCTGATGATCCGTACACTGAAGTTTTCCACGGGCGCTTCCTGGGTGACAAGCAATCCGATCAATGTGGAAGATTTTGCATGGGACGATCTGGAAGCCGGCGGGGTGACAGATCTCGGAAAGGCCTTTGAACTTCTGGCGGCGCAGCTTACAATTCCCCCTATGTCAGACAGGGCGCTTCCGCCTGTATTGGTTCTGCTTTCTGACGGACAGCCTACAGACGATTATAAGAAGTCGCTGGAGGAATTAAAGAAGCTTCCATGGGGAAAGAAAGCAGTAAAGATCGCCATTTCCATCGGACAGGATGCAGACGACGACGTTTTGCTGGAGTTTACGGGCAACAGGGAACTGGTGCTGCAGGCAAACAATGCCGCGGCGCTCACGAAAATGATCAGGTGGGCATCCACAGCGGCATCTTTGGTATCAGCCCCGGCAAGTGTCGCGGCGGATCTGTCGGAGCAGGACGGGGCTAATCCGGTTATTGTGGATATGGGTGGCAGAATTCCCGATCTGGATGATATTCAGGAAGGTGATGTCTGGTAGAAAGGATGTTGTATATGACACGAAGCGTATTCGGTGTATCTGTACAGGGCGCATCCCATATACGAAGCGGCAAGGAGTGTCAGGACAGTCTCAAAAAGCTGCAAAAGGATCCTAATACTGTGATTCTGGCGGTGGCGGACGGACACGGGAGCGATGCCAGTCCTTACAGCAAGGCAGGATCTCATGCGGCGGTAAATGTTTTTTGTAAAATACTGGGAGATTATCTGGATACCTATGCCGGGCAGCCGGAAATGCTCTTTACCTTTTTGAAACGGGAGGGCGATACCAAAATAGCACGGGAGATAGATGCAGAGTGGAAACGCAGAGTACTGCGGCTTCATACCAAGCAGAAGCGGGATATTCTCAGGGATGCGGAGAACGATCCGGATAAGGAAGCAGTCTACAGGATGTACGGGAGTACGCTGTTAGGGCTGGTTCTCACGGAAGAATTTCTATTTGCCTTTCAGCTCGGTGACGGCGATATCATAAAGGTGTCGGAGACGGGGATATACCATATCATTGAGGGGGATAAGATCCTTGGAACGGAGACCCATTCGCTTTGCAAAGCGGAATCCTGGAGAAAGGCTGTCACTTTTATCCAAAAACAGAAAGAGGATGAACAGCTGCCCGTAATGTATATGCTTTCTTCGGATGGTCTTGCAAACAGCTACAAAAACGATGAAGAATTCCAGAAAACCTGCAGGGATTACTATACCCTGCTTAGCGAGCACGGCGGAAAGGCAGTGTCCGATAATCTGAGAACATGGCTTCAAGAGACCAGCGAATTAGGCTGTGGTGATGATATCACCGCCCTTTTTGCTTACGATGCGATGTGAGGAAGCTGCAGAAAGGAGAATTGCGTTGGTGGAGAAGATGATGGAAGCGCGGATCGCGCTGTGCAAATGTAAAGAGGGAAGACGTACATACGGTGTCCGCCTCGAAAAAATGGGAGACGGATGGAAGTATACATGGGCATTTCCCGTGAAAGAAGCCACTGCAAAGAGAGAACACTACGATGAGACAAAGATCATCGGAGAGATATTTCCTGATAACAACTATCCCGGATGTCCTTTTTGCAGGACAAAGGATTTCGTAGTCTGTAATTGCGGTAAACTAAGCTGTCATAACGGGGAGGACCAGCATTTTACGTGTAACTGGTGCGGTTTGTCCGGGACGCTTGGTCGATATGACGGTTCAGGGTTCGGTTCCGGCGGCGATATATAAGCTGTACGGGAGCAGGCAATTTAGGAGGATAACAATATGGAAACAGTGAGACTTGGAAAAACAGAAATCGTGACAAATAAAAATGCCTTTGGCGCGCTGCCGATCCAGAGGGTTTCCGATGAGGAGGCGGTGAAGCTTCTCAGGAAGGCCTACGAGAACGGGATGACGTTTTTTGATACGGCGAGATGGTATTCGGACAGTGAGCACAAAGTAGGACTTGCCTTTGAGGGAATGCGGGAGAAAGTTTTTATTGCCACCAAGACCGGAGCGCAGAATGCGGAGGGATTCTGGAAGGATTTAGAGACCAGTCTGGAGAATCTTAAGACAAACTATATTGATATTTACCAGTTCCACAATCCGGCTTTTTGTCCGAAACCGGGAGATGAGAGCGGACTTTATGACGCAGCATTGCAAGCAAAGGAACAGGGTAAGATCCGACATATCGGTATCACGAACCACCGGCTGACGGTAGCCCACGAGGCCATCGACAGCGGACTCTATGAGACGCTGCAGTTCCCCTTCTGTTATCTGGCGACAGATAAGGATGTAGAGTTGGTGGAGAAATGTAAGGCAGCGGATATGGGTTTTATCGCTATGAAGGCGCTCTCCGGCGGCCTGATCACCAATTCCGCGGCGGCTTATGCGTATCTGGCGCAGTATGACAATGTACTGCCGATCTGGGGTGTGCAGAGAGAGAAGGAGCTTGACGAGTTCCTGTCCTATATTGACAATCCGCCTGCCATGACGGCAGAGCTGGATGCGCTCATTAAGAAAGACAGGGATGAGCTTCTGGGAGAGTTCTGCCGGGGCTGTGGGTACTGTATGCCGTGTCCGGCGGGCATTGAGATTAATATGTGTGCTCGGATGTCCTTACTCCTTCGCCGTGCTCCTTCTGCGGATTATCTGGGGGAGGTATGGCAGGAGAAGATGGGCAGGATTGAGAACTGTCTCCACTGCAACAAGTGTAAGGGACACTGTCCTTACGGCTTGGATACGCCGACACTCCTTGAGAAGAATCTGGAGGACTACAAGAATGTGCTGGCGGGCAAGGTGCAGGTATAAAAATATGTTGTAATTGGGGCGCAGCGATTGCTGCGCTCCTTTATAGAAAGGAAATGCATATTTATGAAAACAAAAGTATTTATTGATGGAAGTGAAGGAACGACAGGATTAAGAATTAACGAGCGGTTTCAAAACCGTGATGATATAGAGTTATTACACATTAGTCAGGAGCTGCGAAAAGATCCGGAAGAGAGAAAGAGAATGATCAATGCGTCAGATATTACCTTTCTGTGTCTGCCGGATGAGGCGGCAAGAGAATCCGTTGCATTGATAGAGAATGAGAATGTGGTAATTATTGATGCATCCACCGCGCATCGAACAGAAGCAGGATGGGCGTATGGATTTCCGGAATTGTCTGATGCGCATAGAAACGCTGTTAAGACGGGAAAGCGGGTAGCAGTTCCGGGATGTTATGCTACCGGCTTCATATCCCTAGTGTATCCCCTGATAGCAGGAGAGATTCTTCCCAAAGACTATCCGGTAAGCTGCTTTGCCATTTCAGGATATAGCGGAGCCGGTAAAAAAACGATAGCGGCGTATGAAGGCGAGGATAGACCAAGGGAATTATCCGCAGGAAGAGAATATGCGTTGACACAGCAGCATAAGCACCTAAAAGAGATGAAGAAGATCACAGGGCTTGAGCGCACGCCGTTATTTTCTCCGATCATTGATGACTATTACAGCGGTATGGTGGTTTCCGTACAATTGTACGCGGATATGCTATCAAAAAAAGAAACGCCCGAGTCGCTGTTAAATTATTATGCGGAGTACTATAAAAATCAGAAGTTCATTAAGGTAAGCGAGGTGGATGATGAGATTGCTGCCGGTGGATTTTTGGCAGGGAATGGATTATCCGGCTGGGATGGATTAAAGATTTATGTGACGGGAAATGAAGAGCGCATTGTACTATCTTCACAGTTTGACAATTTAGGAAAGGGTGCGTCCGGTGCGGCGATTCAATGTATGAACATTATTTTGGGATGCGACGAGGCAAAAGGGCTTGATTTGTAATTCAAATTGTCTATTGGGAGGATTAAATATTTTTAAAACTGTTTATGAGGTTGCATTTACTTTGGGCGGCATATAAGATAAGAACATATGTTGAAGCAAAATGCAGAGAAGAAAAGGAGGAAAATGTATGTTGAAGAAGGAGACCACGGTATCATAGCAATGGCTATGACATTTCAAACTTAAAATTGTGATAGCCATTGCGTTTCC
>CAZUZZ010000015.1:0-15217 GCA_964625055.1 uncultured Bacteroides sp.
CACGTCGAAATTCTCTCCCCGGACACCGATATTGTCATTGCCGCGTATCAGCTCAAAGGGCTTACTCTTTTCCTGCACCGGAGCATCCACCTTACCGATCACTGCCTGTCCGAAAGCCACTTCATGCCCCGCCTTCGCCCACAGGATATCTTCCTTTAACCGGAAGGAGATCGTCACCGCATACTCGCCCGGCTCCTCGGGCAGAGTATAAGGCATCGGATAAGCGCATCTGCTGTCCGGCGCAACCGCGATTCCCGCAAGCTCCTTCTCTGCCACTTCCACGCCATCCTGCAAAAGCTGTGCCACACAGTGGAAACGCTCCGTGGAGACAAAGAGATTCTTATTCCACACTTCAAACTTATCTGTCCCTACCGTCACAGCGATATTTTGATAATTAAACTTCACCGCCTGCATTTTGGGCGAAGCTTCTCTCTCTCCGCCGTAGGCAATTCCGTTGCCGCTGAAATTATAATCGGTGGGCC
Organism: uncultured Bacteroides sp.; assembly: GCA_964625055.1. Classification (GTDB taxonomy): domain Bacteria; phylum Bacillota; class Clostridia; order Lachnospirales; family Lachnospiraceae; genus UBA3282. The sequence continues at coordinate 483 of CAZUZZ010000015.1, forward strand.
GTTCCCCGAAATCGCCGCCATAGGCCTGGAACCATTTCCCGTAGCGATCCTTTTTATAGATGGACTGGTCTATATAATCCCAGATAAAGCCTCCCTGATAACCCGAATTTTCCTGATCCGCCAGCTCCGTATACTTGTGCATTGCGCCACAGGAATTGCCCATCGCATGGGTGTATTCACAGCAGATGAACGGCTTTCTCCCATCCTCTTCCAAATACTCCTTGATTGCCGCCACCGTAGCATACATACGGCTCTCCATATCAGAGGAATCGTTGTAGCGTCTGTCGTTGAAGACACCCTCGTAATGCACCAGTCTGGTATCATCCAGCTTACGGAAAAGCTCTGACATCTCATAGATGGTCTCTCCGCCATAGGACTCATTACCCACGGACCAGATGAGCACTGCCGGGTGATTCTTGTCCCTCTGATAGCAGGAGTTGATGCGGTCATACATCATCTCCTTCCACTCCGCCTTGTCGTCAGGCACCACAAAGGACATATCCTTCCTACCCTTCAGATAAGCCGCCCAGGTTCCGTGAGATTCCAGATTGCTCTCCGCGATCAGATACAGCCCGTAACGGTCGCACAGTTCATAGAGCCTCTCGTCGTCCGGGTAGTGACTGGTACGGATCGCATTGATATTGTTGCGCTTCATGGTCACAACATCCTTGACCAGTTCCTCGTAGGAGATATGCCTTCCCGATACGGAACTGAAATCGTGACGGTTCGTGCCTTTAAAGACAATACGCTTCCCATTCAGAAGCATCCTCTTGTTCTTCAGCTCAAACTTGCGGAAACCCACCGGCTGAGAAACGAACTCCGTCACCTTGCCGGATACGTCCACACATTCGATCTCCAACTGATATAAATAGGGTTCCTCCGCGCTCCAAAGCTTCGGTGCCTCCACCGTCTCCTCATAGCCCATTTCCGCCGCTGCGCTCTGCTCCTTCTCAAAAATCAATACCTCTCCATCCTTGAGACGGAACCGACACAAACCATTCCCCTTTGCCTTGCACTGCACATCCAGCTTCGCTTCTCCGAAGTCCTCCCCTTCAAAAAGCGTCCTGACCTTCAGATCCTCTATATGTACAACGGGAACCGCATACAGATATACACTTCTGTAGATGCCGGAGAAGCGGAAAAAGTCCTGATCCTCACACCAGCTCGAGGAGGTCCACTTATATACCTGCACCGCCAGTTTATTCTCCCCATCCCGCAGATAGGGCGTCAGATCAAACTCGGAGGGCGTAAAGCTGTCCTCACTGTAGCCCACATAAGCGCCGTTACACCAGAGTGCCATACCGCTCTCCACACCCTCGAATACGATACGAATCGCCTGTCCACGCATGGACGCCGGCACTTCAAAATATTTCACATAACTGGCTGTCGGATTAAACCGCTCCGGGATCTCACCCGGCACAATTTCCTCTCTGCCATCCCAGGGATACTGTGTGTTGGCATATTGCGGAATATCATATCCCTCCATTTGGATATGTGCCGGTACCCGGATATCCGCCCACGGTCTACAGTTATAATCCTCTTTCTCGAATCCTTTTATGGACGAATCCATATTCACCGCATAGGAAAATTTCCAGATGCCATCCAATGACTGTGTCAGGCTGCTCTTTCCACGCACTGCCTCGTCCGCATTGGCATAAAGTCCAAGCGCCGCGTGGGCGGGGAGCACATTCTCCTTGAAAAATCGCGGATCCTTTACCTTACTGTAATCAAATTGTGCCATATTTTAACAGTACTCCATTTTTATCTTATTTTATAAGAAAACTGCGAAACTGTAAACCATTTAAGGAGAATGCGGAGCATTCTCTGAATCGAGCGTGCGGACGCTCGATTTTTTATAACAAAGGTGTCAAAAGCATCTTAATTTTTCAGATGTTTTTGACACCTTATTTTTAATAATTCATGCCGAGTTCGCGCAGCGAATCTCGTGATTAAGCGTAGCTCAATCGGCTTAATCAATTACTTAACAGCGCCTGTAATACCTTCTGCGAATGCATTCTGTAAGCAGAAGAATACGATCGCAGTAGGCAATGTACAGATCAGTACGGCCAGCATCAGCATACCGTAGTCCGTCACATAACCCTGTGTCAGGTTTGCCACCACCATCGGCATGGTCTGGCTGGTAGCATCTGTCATGATTACCTTGGGCCACAGATAACTATTCCATGCATTCATAAATGTGATGGTCATAGCCGCCGCGTAGGTGGAGCGCATGGTCGGTATAAACATCTGGAAGAAAATACGGATTTCGGAGAGTCCGTCGATTCTCGCCGCCTCCATGATATCATGGGGGAAGGATCTTGCGCTCTGCCTGAACATCATGATCAGGAAGGGCGTGGAGATCGTCGGCAGGATAAAGCCGAGCGTCGTATTCAACAAGCTTGCCTTGGAGAACATCTGAAACAACGGAATCATGGTTGCCACAAAGGGAACCATCATCGCCAGCAGGATGATACTCATGACCGCATCCTTCGCTTTATCATGGAAAATCTCAAAGCCGTAGCCCGCCAAAGAGCTTACCACAAGTGATACCAGCGTCAGAATGATCGAATACTTGAAAGAATTGCCAAAGGCTCTTCCCACACTCTGACTCGCCAGAAGATTCTTGAGATTCTCCATAAAATTCAGCCCGGGAATCAGCCGCCCGCTGATTACCTCTGCACTCTTGTTGGTCGCCGCACATACCATCCAATACAACGGGAACACCGAGATAAACGATACAATGATCAGGAATACATACATAAAAAAGCTTCTAATTTTAACCTTAGTCACGCTTATCACCTACTTTCATCTGCAGGAATGCCAAGATGGCAACCAGAATCAAAATCAGGAACGACATAGCCGCCGCATAACCGAAGTTCGGTACATACTTAAAGGACATATTGTATATGTAATGCGACATGGTAATCGAAGCGTTAGCAGGACCGCCATCCGTCAGGTTTACGGACTCATCAAACAGCTGCAATGTGCCGTTCGTGGACATGATCGCCGTCAGCAGGATCGTGGGCTTTAAGAGCGGCACCGTAATTTTGAAAAAGGTCTGCACTGCGGAAGCGCCGTCGATCTTGGCTGCTTCATAAACCGAATATTCAATGTTCTGCAGTCCTGACAGATAGAACACCATATTGTATCCTGTCCACCGCCACAAAAGAGCGATGACGATAACGATTCTCGCGCTCCACACATTTGTCAGGAAAGCATAGGGCTGATCCAAAATACCCAGATTCACCAGTACCAGATTGATGATACCGTTATTTGCAAACAGGGAACGGAAGATAACCGCATACGCCACCAGCGAGGTCGCACAGGGCAGGAATATCATGGTTCGGAAAAGACCCTTAAATTTCAAATCTTTATTATTTAATATAGACGCCAGAATCAATGCAAAAATCAGCATCAATGGCACCTGAATGATCAGATAGAGGAATGTATTTTTAATGGACTGGATAAATACCGCGTCCTGAAACATTCGTGTGTAGTTTAAGATGCCGCACGATTTCATAGCCGCGCCGACACCGGTTTTAAAGGATAACAATAACGCCTTGAACATCGGCAAAAAACTCATAAAGAAAATCAGCAGTGCACCGGGCAGTAGGAATACCCACCCCGTAAGATTATGTTTTTTGCTAAGTGTCATTTTTTTTGGCTTGCTCAAGAAATTCCCTCCTTCTCTTTACCTTTGGAGAAAAAAAGGGGAACAGCCTGTTAAACCATTCCCCTGATTTGTTGTCTTATCATACCCGGTCAAACTTTGTTTAACCGAATCAACCTCCCATGTTAAAGTTTACGGTATCCTCCGCTGTCTTTAACTCTGTCTCAATATCAGAACCATTGATATAGTTGGTAAGCGCTACAGCCACCGCATCACGAGCCTCATAGTAGTACACACCTGTGATGTTGGACGGTACCTTGGTGGAGTATTCAACGATCTTAGCAGAAACTGCATCGCCGCCGAAGAAGTCATTTCCTGCACCATATGCGCTGGAATCACCTGCGGGTGCCCATGTTGCCAGAGCGCCGCTAGGAAGGATGTTGTCATACAACTCAGTGCTGCCTGCAAAGGTGCTTGCAAGGAAATCAGCTGCTAACGCCTGATTTTTACAGTTGGTGGTCACTGCCCAGGAAGAACCGCCGTTGTTGGAGTAGTTGGTTGCATTTGCTGCGCCTACAAGGCTGGGCATATTGGTCAGCGCCCAGTTGCCTTTCTGATCTTCAGCCGTCTGAATGGAAGCCATGATCCAGCATCCATTGATGGTGCCTGCTACGTCACCGCTCACGATGGAGCCTACATACTCATCCCAGCTGTTTACCTCAACCAGAACGCCTGCATCCTTCAGGCTCTTGTAAGTCTCAAGAACAACCTTTAAGGTATCGTTGCCTACGATATTAGCTGTACCGTCTTCATTGAACAGGGAAGAACCTGCGGACTGCATCATCATCATGAGCAGATCGCACTCACCTGCCTGCATGGAGATGAGGGGCTTGCCTGTTGCATCCAGAACCTTCTTACCATTCTCAAGATACTGGTCAAAAGTAATGTCTGTGAAATCATCAATGGTCAGACCTGCCTGCTCCAGAACATCCGTACGATAACATGCCACTACAGCACCATTATCAAAAGGAACACCATAGTTCTTGCCATCAATTACAGAATATGCTGTCTTACCTGCTGCAAACTGAGAGAAATCAATGCCGCTGTTTGTCAGGTCAGCACATACATCCGGGAAGCTGATTACGTTCTTCTGGAACGCATTATCCTGCATCAGGAAGATGTCAGGCAATGTGCTTAAATCGCCGGAAGTAGCTGCCGTGGTAACCTTGGTCTGCACGTCCTCCCAAGGAGTCTCGATTACGTTCAGCTTGAAGTTCGGATGATCTTTCTGATAAACCTTCTCAGCCTCATACATTGCGTTCATGTTGAATGCCGGGTCCCAGCACCAAACTGTCAGAGTCTCATCACCGCCTGCTGCCGCGTCTGCCGCATCTGAACCGCTGTCTGCCGCAGGAGCTGCCTCTGAACCACTGTCTGCCGCGGGAGCCGCCGGTGTGTCAGAACCGCCACCGCATCCGGTCAGCATTGTCGTCATCATAGCGCCGACAAGTAAAACCGATAACAATTTCTTTTTCATGATTTTTATCCTCCTTTTTTTAATATCCACGGAATTTTTTCGGAAACCCCATCTGATTGTCAGTGGGCAATTTGTATAATTTTTCTTCTCCGCTTCTATTTTATATGTGCATTATATCAGCATCCGAGTCTCCTATGTTTTCGTATTCAATCTAAAAAAGAGCAAAATCGACCATGTTAAAAGTCTTTTTTGCTCTTTTCCGTCATATATTTTGTTCTTTTCGTGCAAATTACCAACCTTTTTTGGCAGAAATTTTGAAATTCAGCAGTTTACCCTCGTAACTCTCCCGATTCTTCTTATACTGATAGGGTGATGTGCCCACAATCCTGCGAAAATTCCTGTTAAAGGTCGATACCGTGGGATATCCCACCCGCCGCGCCACCTCTTCCATAGAATAACGGCTCTTTTTGATCAATTCACAGGCGTTTTGTATCCGAATCAGCATCACATACTCCGCCGGCGTCATATTCATATATTCCACAAAGATCCTGCGAAAATGAGTTTCACTTAAGGAACACTTGCGCGCAAGCTCCGTCACGCGGATCTCTTCCATATAATGTGCACGAATATGATCCAGCGCCTGCGTGATGTGTTCCAGGCCGTTTTTCTGAAAAAGCTGTCTCTCCGAACCCGGCGCGGCCTCCTGACGCGCGATCACGATCACCATGGAAAGCAAAAGCCCACGCAGAACCTCCACAGAATAGCTCTTGCGGTTGCGGCACTCGTTCATGACCGCCCGCACCAGTCTCTCCAGCTCCTCATTCTGCCCCGCCTCGTAGCACATGGCATGATGATTGATACGCTCCAGCAATTTGTTTACAAACATACTGTCCTTCGGATACGCCGCATTCAGGATCGCCTCCGGATCCAAAAAGAGATATTCCCAATAATTCAGGTTATTCATACGGCTGTTCGTCACATGAGGGCAGTTCATCGGAATCACCGTAAGCGCACCCGAAGAGTAAGTCACGATCTCCTCATCCAGCACCATATCCCCTGTCCCTTCTATACAAAACCCAATCTCTAAAAGATTGTGAAAATGTAGGGAAAAGCCGTTGATATCATCCCCATACACCCGCCGCCAGCTTTCCCCCAGAAGCGCCAGCACCTGCTCTCCTTCGGGAACCTCGTAGTAGCGGAATTCAATTTCCTGCTTCTTTTTTGTCGCCATATACACCCTACCATTCTTTCATTTGATCCAGGAGCTTTTCCTTTCTGCTCTTATGCTCTTCCCGATACCCTGTAATATCCTGAAGCTTATCATCAAAATAGCTGTCTATCCAGGCAATGGCATTGAAAGAGGCCGCCTCCCACTCGACGGACGGATAGATCTGCATATTCTCATCATTCACCCTGCACTCCTCGCCCTCCGGCAGCAGCTCCTCAAAGCTTGCCGTCATATATCTTACCCTGTTTCTGATATCTTTTTTGCCATCGCAATATCCCACAAACTCTGCCTGCATATGCTCGCTCTGCGTAATCCCTGCACATACCCTCATCTGCACGCTGCCCGTCTTGTCGTACTTTGTCATATCAATCACATAGTCATAAAAATACAGCCAGACGATCTCCCCATCCTTAGACAGATAGTGTTCAAACTCCAGATTCTGTACTGCGCTTCCGTACTCCGCTTCCGCATACTCCGAGACTGCCTTCTCCCAGACATCATAATCCCGGTCTCCATCCAATACCTTTTCTTTCTCCCGGATCAGACAGGCAACTTCCCAGCCTTCTTCTCCGCCAAACATGACAAAATTCGCACCGGAATCTGCTTCGGACCGCAAACCCACAGTGCAACCCCGCGGTGTGTCAAATTGATAGGTAACTCCTGACTTGATTCCTATGGGACCACTCTGCTTTTCCAGATACAAAGGCCGCACTGTCCGCAGTATCTGCCCGGGCAGGATCAGATCCGGATTCGTGATCAGTTCCCGGTTCGCTTCATACAGATCCACATAAAGTCTGCCATCCCCCCACAATCGCTCGGCTATCTTCCACAGAGAATCTCCGGCGGCCACTTCATACTCCTCTTCCTGCGCCGGCTGCAGCACATAAGCCTCCCCTGAAGCAGGCTTCTCATAACTCAGAATAAAATCTTCCGCCGCCTGCACCCGAAACGCAGGGATGACGCTCAATATCAACGTCACTGCAACTGCTCCTATTGTCTTTCTTTCCAATAACCCCATACACTTCCTCCGGATCCCAGCCAACGATTTTCGTGTTTTGTGCACCGCGACACCTCCCCGGTGCTCTCAGATTTATCATATCTGTCCCAGAATACAGACTCTGTCCGATAAGGCTCCAGTTCCTGCGCCGTAAATTCCGCATAATAGGTAGTGTTGGAAGGGGCATCAACGGTAATCGCCGCCACCTTGGGATTCAGGGAAAATCCTACTATAAAATTTCCTTTCTCTGTCACACAGAAAAAAGGATCGATACTGTAAAGTTCCTCCACCTCTTCGTCCGAACCGTTGAGCCAGCCGGCAAAGATACCCGCATCTTCCGATGCGATCCGCTCTTCTCCCGCTTCTTCATTAAGTCTATCCACCCATAAAGCAACAAAATCCTCGTCAAGACGCAGCACATCTCCCAGCGCATAGCTCTCTCCGGTCAGAAGATCCACCATTATGGCTCGCTGTGTGATAAATACATACCAGATCGGATTGATCGGCGCATAGATCTCCCTGTAATTGACACACAAAAGATACTGGCTGCGATACATCACATCACACTGTACATCGCTGGCAAAAATATGGTATTCCTCCTGCAGAGCCTTCACCTCGTCGTTGGGCGTCAAATGCCAGTAATTGACCCGGTCCATGGCCACATCATAGAGTTTTTCATTGATCAGCTCCAGTTGCTCGATCTCCGTCTCCGGTGCCGCCACAAGCGTTGGGTATTCCACCGTGAGCACATCCCAGTAGGGGTATTCGTCTGAGTATTCCACAAAATACTGCTGTGTCTCCACCGTATAGTCATAGTATCCTTCCGGCGCCGTGTCCTCTATTGGCTCCGGCTGCACCGTATAATCAAAGTTCTCTCCCGGCGCCGTATCCCGTATCAGATATACCGCCGCACCACCTGCCGCTGCGATCAGGATCACTACCGCAAGCAAAACAAAAGGCCATTTTCTTCTTATCTGTATTTCATCTGTTGGTGTTTCTTCTTTCGGTATTTCTTCCATAAACATTATGTTCCTCCCCAGCTTCTTTTTATCATATCGTAAATACCGGCAAAATACAATAAAGGGTTCCTGCCGTCTTTCGGTAAAAAAGCGCCTTGAGTTTCCTCAAAGCGCCTTTGCCTTTACGGGTTGTATCATAGCACGTTCATATCTCCATGTTAACTGCTTTTTTTAGAAAAATCTATCTGGGCAAAGAGCACCGCCGCGAACACCAGAGCACTGCCCAACACCTCTCTTCGGCTCATACGCTCCTGCAAAAGCAGCGCGCCCGCCAGCGCCGAAAACACGGATTCCAGACTCATGAGCAGAGAAGCCACCGTTGGATTTAAACCGTTTTGCCCCACGATCTGCAGGGTATAGGCAACACCGCAGGACATCACGCCCGCATACAGGATTGCGATCCAGACGCTGACGCCTCCAAGACTTTGCAGCCACCCGGCAAGCCCGGCCTGCCGCATATCCACAGCAAGCGTCGGAAGCACTCCCAGCAGTCCGCAGGTCAAAAACTGAATACAGGCCATGCGCACGCCATCCACCAGAGGTGAAAAATGGTCTACCACCATAATATGTACAGAAAAGCAGACCGCGCACAGAAGCACCAGCGCGTCACTGAATTGAAAAGAAAAACCGCTCGTCAGACACAGAAAATAAAGTCCTGCCAGAGCAACCGCCACACTCACCCAGACATTCCAGCCGCACTTTCTCCCAAACAGGATACCCAGTATAGGCACCAGCAAAATATAACAGGCCGTAAGGAATCCCGCCTTGCCCGCTGTAGTGCCATAGTACAAGCCAAGCTGCTGCACCGTGCTGGACACAAAGAGCACAATCCCGCAGAGAACACCGCCCGTTATGAGTCTTCGCTTATCCTCCGCTGTTTTCGGCTTCTTGTCGTTTCCATGTCTGTCCAGGAAAAAGAGCACCGGCAAAAGCACTACCGCCCCTATGAGGGAACGAATGCAGTTAAAAGTATAGGGGCCTGCCTCCGCGCCACCCTGCCTCTGCGCCACAAAAGCCACGCCCCAGATCAGAGCCGTAAGAAGCAGAAGCAGTGAATTTCGCACTTCCAGTTTCATCTTCGGTTTTTTCAAAGAGAACACCTCGCATCTCGTTACTTTCATAACACCGAGAAACAGTTTACTCCCTCTGCAGGTCTTTCGTCAACAAAAAGTGCTTCTCCCCGTCCAGCATCGTCTCTCCCGCAAAGGTAAAGCCCAGTTTGTCACACAAATTCAGCGATATCGTATTGCCCGGCTGTACCAACGCCTGTACCTGCTCCATCAAAAGTTCCGTCTCTGCATAGGCAAGGATCGCCGTACAGACCTCGAAGGCATATCCCTGCTTCTGCCATGGCACACCGATCACAAACCCAAGTTCCGGCAGCTCGTATCCCTCCCGCCAGCTGATTCCCGCCCTGCCAATCACCTCTCCGCTGTTTTTCTCCAAAACCGTCCACATACCATAGCCATAAAACCCATACACTTTCTCAATATAATTTTTCGTATAGGCAATTTCCTCATCCCTGTCCTCGAAAAGCGGCTCCATATACTCTGTGATGGAGGGCTCCTTATAGAGCCGATAAAAGCTGTCCACATCCTCCACTGTAGTCTCTCTTATCAGGCACCGTTCGGTCTGCAGGATGTCCCAGGGCAGCCCTGCCAAACGCCGATACGCCATCTCCAGAGATGCCTCCTCCACCTCCTCCAGACATTCGACCGCATAGACCGCCCCCGGAAAGGCCGCGCCTCGATTTCCTTCATGGTAATAAGGAAGCACATACCGCCCCTCTTTTTTCAATACGGCATAGGTTTCCTCCTGATCCGTAATATATAAGATATCCTCCTGTCCGAACCGGATTTCTTTTAACATTTATCTTTACCTTCTTTTTATTTTCTTATAGAATAAACTTAAGTTTACTATCAATCTTGTATTTAGGAAAGGAAATTTTATATGGCACAGAATCCAATCGTAACTTTTACCATGGCAAACGGCGATGTGATCAAGGCGGAATTATACCCCGAGATCGCACCGGAATCCGTCAACAACTTTATCAGCCTCATCAACGCCAAATTTTATGACGGCCTGATCTTCCATCGGGTCATCAAAGGCTTTATGATCCAGGGCGGCGATCCTGAGGGGACCGGTATGGGCGGCCCGGGCTATTCCATCAAAGGCGAATTTCGCCAGAACGGTTTTGCCAACGACTTAAAGCACACCGCGGGCGTACTCTCCATGGCAAGAAGTATGCAGCCTGACTCCGCAGGCAGTCAGTTTTTCATTATGCACAAGACAAGCCCTCATCTTGACGGCGCTTATGCTGCGTTTGGAAAGGTGATCGAGGGACAGGAAAATGTAGACAAGATCGCGGAGACTGCTACCGACTACGAGGACAGACCTCTGGAGGATCAGGTGCTGCAGAGCGTCACTGTAGAAACTTTCGGAGTAGAATATCCGGAACCCGAGAAGCTCTAACGAGTTTCGGGGAAAAGTATGACCCATTATCTCCTCCAAAATGAGGGATGATAATGGGTTCTCTTCCTATAATTATAGTTCTGTCATTTCACTACACAGTTCAACTCTCTGATCGCTCTTTGAAAAGTTTGCTTCCAACACACAACACGCCTTCTCCAGCTCAAAGATACTCCATGCAACTTCATTAATCGGATTCGCCAAACAATATCTTCATATAATCCATTTTTCCCATAATAATCCGAATGATTTCTATATAGTTATCATGCACACGATAGAATGCCTTATACTTTTTAAAGCTGACTGCATAAAACCCTGTAAAAAGCCCCCTGTAAACAAGCGGTATTCCGGAAAGCGGAAATTGCTTTTTCTTCTCCAGTTCTTCTATAAAATCATTCACATATCTGTCGGCAACATCCGGCTCCTTTGAAGCTTCATATACACCATCCCATACCGCATCCATATCGCGCATTGCCTCCGGTGTATAACGGATTTTATATTTTGTCATCTGTCATTCCTTCTATTTTTAAAATGGCTGCGGAAATCCTCCTCTGAAATCCACCCTTCCTCTTCTGCTGAGCGGATACCGGCATTGAGTTCACACATCAGCTGAATCATTGCCTCTGCTTTCTGGAAATTTTCTTCATCCTTCATATCACGAATACTGTATGCTCCGTGTCCATTCCGTGTTAAATATACCGGTGAGCCGGCAGACACTTTTTCCAAAACACTGCCATAATTTCTTAAATCTGAAACAGGTGCGATCGTTGGCATATATCCACATCCTTTCGATGAATTTATAGAAATATCATAACATAGCCTCTCCATTCCTTCAACAGATTATTCGATGAATTTATCGTAACTCTTTTTGGAATCATGCTGCCAGTTTGTTGTAAACATACCTTAAAAGTGATAAAATATCTGGTAAATATGCATCTTATCTTCTTTATACTTTTTTAGAAAGAGAGGTTATGGCATGATCGAATCAAATAGAGTACACAAGATCCTTTACGGTGGTGATTATAACCCCGAGCAGTGGCCCGAAGAAACCTGGGAGGAAGATATGCGTCTGCTTGCACTGGCACATATCGACGTGGTCACACTGAACGTCTTTAGCTGGGCAGCCCTGCAGCCGGATGATGATGTCTATGATTTTGAGAAGCTGGATAAGATCATGGATCTGGTCAAAAAACACGGCTTAAAAGTTTGTCTCGCCACTTCTACCGGCGCCCATCCTGCCTGGATGGCCAGAAAACATCCCGACATATTGCGCACGGAATTCAGCGGCATGAAAAGAAAATTCGGCTGCCGTCACAATTCCTGTCCGAACAGTCCGACTTATCAGAAATATGCCGTTGCACTTGCCTCTAAGCTGGCGGAGCGCTACAAGGACTATGACAATATCGTTGCGTGGCATATCTCCAATGAGTTTGGCGGCGTATGTTACTGTGAAAACTGTGAGCGCCACTTCCGGGACTGGCTGAAAGATAAATATAAGACGATCGAAGAAGTCAACCGGGTATGGGATGCAGCCTTTTGGGGCCATACTTTTTATGATTTTGAAGACATCGTTGTCCCCAATGTACTTTCCGAACATTTTACACCGAACCAGACCACTTTTCAGGGAATTTCTCTCGATTACAGAAGATGTAATTCCGACAGCATTTTAAACTGCTATCGGTTAGAATCCGATGCCATCCACGCGATCACACCGGACATTCCGATCACCACCAATCTGATGGGCACCTATCAGGAGCTGGATTATCAGAAATGGGCTTCCTATATGGATTTCATTTCCTGGGATAACTATCCTGCCAATGATTCTCCCATTGAGGAAATCGCATTCAGGCATGATCTGATGCGCGGCCTGAAACAGGGCAAACCCTTTGCTCTCATGGAGCAGACGCCCAGCGTTACCAACTGGCTTCCCTATAATTCCCTGAAACGTCCGGGTGTCATGCGCCTGTGGAGTTATCAGGCAGTCGCGCACGGTGCGGATACCGTCATGTTCTTCCAGTTGAAACGCAGCATCGGCGCCTGTGAAAAATACCACGGCGCGGTCATAGACCATGCCGGCCACGAGAATACCCGCGTTTTCAGAGAGGTTGCGGAGCTCGGTGCAGAGCTTGCTAAAATAGGAGATCTCACTTTGGGCGCCAGAACCGAGGCCAAGGCCGCTATCGTCTTTGACTGGGATAACTGGTGGGCAACAGACTTCTCTGCCGGTCCAAGTGTACATCTGCATTATCTCGATGAAGTCATGAATTATTATAAGGCTTTCCACAACCTGAACATCCCCGTAGATGTCATCAGCGTGGAAGACGATCTGTCGGGCTATGCTTTTGTTGTCGCTCCGCTTCTGTATATGGTGAAGAGCGGTTATGATGAAAAGGTGCGTCAGTTTGTCAAAAACGGCGGGCGCTTTTTAACCACCTTTTTCAGCGGTTATGTGGATGAGCACGATCTGGTGACAACAGGTGGTTATCCGGGTAAGTTAAGAGATATCCTTGGCATATGGGTGGAGGAAGAGGACGCCCTGCCGGAAGATGCTGCTAACAGCTTTACCTACGAAGGCACCTCCTATCCTTCCACCGTGATCTGTGATCTCTTACATACGGAAGGCGCCGAAGCGCTCAGTTTTTATGAGAAAGATTTCTACGCAGGTATGCCCTCACTCACCAGTCATCTTTTCGGCAAAGGTTACGCCTACTACGTTGCCACGCGTTCCAATGCGGAATTTTACCAGACCTTTATAGAAGAGATCTGTACGGAGGCAGGCATTGAACCGATCATTGAAACCCCCGCCTGTGTTGAGGTCACAAAACGCTCCAACAAAAACGGCACCTTCCTCTTCTTCCTGAACCATGACGAGAAGAAGCATGATATCATACTGAACCATGGCGGCATCGACATTCTGACAGATGTGTCATATGAAAAAGGAAGCACACTGCCTCTTTCCGCAAAAGGCGTTGCCATAATCAAAGAAAGGAACTAAAAATCATGATTTATAAAGAAATCCCCATCCAGGCAAAAGGGTCCACCCCCGAAGCCAAACTATGCACCTACCTGATCTCGGATTCCGACGAGATCCACATCAGGAAACGTCCCCTTATCATCATCTGCCCCGGCGGCGGCTATTGCTTTCTTTCCGACAGGGAGGCAGAAATGTTTGCCCTGCAATGGAACGCTTACGGCTATCATGCGGCAGTGCTCTATTATTCCATAGATCCGGCCACTTATCCGGCTGCTTTACTGGAGCTTGCCTCCTCGGTGAAGCTGATGAAAGAGCACGCCGAAGAATGGCATATTGATACAGATAAGATCATCGTCGAGGGTTCCTCCGCAGGAGGACATCTGGCAGCTAATTACGGAATGTTCTGGAACAGGGACTTTATTTCGAAAGAACTCGGCGTCCCGTCAGAAACGCTTCGACCGGCAGGGATGATCCTGAATTACCCCGTCATCACTTCCGGCCCCTACGCCCACGAGGATTCCTTCCGCAAGCTGTTGAAAGAACGCTATGATGAGATGAAAGAAGAATTGTCTTTAGAAAATCAGGTCAGCGCGGATACGCCGCCTGCCTTCATCTGGACTACCAATGAAGACGACCTGGTTCCTGCTGAAAATTCGCTCTTACTCGCACTGGAAATGCGCAGGCATCATATCCCGGTGGAGCTGCATTTATACGCCAAAGGCGGACACGGACTGGGACTGGCTGACGAGAGAACCTGTGACACGAGCGGATATGGTGTCGAAAAAGAATGTCAATCCTGGGTATCTCTTGCCGATACATGGCTGCGGGAAAATATCCTTTGTTGACGTTCATAATTTGTTCATATTTAATTTTAAAAAACTTCATTTTTGAATCATTATTTAGACATTTCTCACACGTATACTAAGACCATAAGATACAACACAGCGAAGCCAATAGAAAG